>JAZNMD010000025.1:0-11130 GCA_045579385.1 Clostridia bacterium | reverse complement strand
TCATACTCCCAGCGATAAGCCTTATCACTGCCAAAGCGGCGAGAAGTCACGCTGACCTTCTCCGCCACCATAAAGGCAGAATAGAAGCCCACGCCAAACTGACCGATGATGTCAATATCCTCCTGCTTTTCCATGGCGGCTTTGAACTGCAAGCTGCCGCTGTGAGCGATGGTGCCCAAATTCTCCTCCATCTCCTCACGGCTCATGCCGATGCCGTTGTCCGTGATGGTCAAAGTGCCCGTTTCTTCATCCGCAGACAGCAAAATCTTGAAATCACTGCGGTTCAGCGCCACGCTCTGATCCGTCAGGGACAGGTACGCCAGCTTATCCAGTGCGTCAGAGGCATTGGAAATCAGCTCACGCAAAAAGATTTCCTTGTTGGTATAAATGGAATTTACCATCATATCAAGAAGTTTTTTTGATTCTGTTTTAAACTGTTTTTTTGCCATTTTTTCACCTTCGTCAAAGTTTTTTATAATATTGTACCACATTTTCCCCTCAGGTGCAACCTGAAAAAGATTTGTAACAAACATAAAAAGAGGCCGCCTCAAAAGGCGACCTCTTAATGTTACTGAATTTGACTATTTAAGTCTCAAGTTACCTAAAATACGTGTAAGTTCTGTCTTTGTAACAGTTTTGTTGTCCTTAACGGTGTCGGGAACAAGCTTGCTTTCACGCAATACCTCTGTCAAGGTAAGGTTTTCAAGTGCCATTCTCTCGATACCGAGATGAACATTTACAAACTGTCCGTATTTATCCGTTGCTGTACCCTTGATCTCCTGCCAGTTGATAAATCTGCTGTCCTTGGTACGTGTCGGATATACATATCCGTCAAGCGGCTGGAACGGACCGAACTTGTTACCTTCTGCGTCTCTTGTGTAAACATCAACAGCAGGAGTGTTCGGCTGCTTGTAGATTGAAATGTTCTCTACAATTACCTGGTCGTTGTGCATTGACCACAGCCAGAAACGGTTTATCTTGTCAATTGACTGTGACATGGTTCTTCTCTTGTAATTCTTTGCGATCTGAACTTCCTCGCCGCCCTCAGGTGTAACAAAAGCATCAAAGGTTTCAGTATTGAGGTCAATAACAATTCTCCATTTGTACTTTTTGCCAACTTCCCAGGGAACTTTATTCTCAGCCTTGAATACACCGCCATCGTAACTGTCAATATAACCATTTGAATAGAAACGTACACGGTACTGAGGATGTGCGTTTTCGGTCATAGGTACACCGTCTGCCGAGAATACCATCAGACAGTCAGTTTTGGGTTGAAGCGGAGTTGCATCATATGTGAATTCAACCACGCCCCTCTGTTCGTAAAGTTCAACCATGTTGGTAAATTGGTCATATGCCGATTTTGAAATAAGCGGCGATGGAGGAGTCTGGTCAAGCGGCAAAACAAATGTTTTGGTCTTAACCGCACTTCCTTTGCTTATTTCAGCAGTCAAGGTAACTGAATCACAGTCGATGTTGTTTCTGACAAGCATACCATCGGTAGAAAGTATATCCTCTCTGCTTGAAGTCCACTTAACCTTTACGCCATTAGCCAATGTCTTAGCCAGATAAACGTCTGAGCTGAGTCTTTCGGTTGTATATTCAATATCCAATGTATCATAGCCTACTTGTACAGCCTTTTCGTCACTTATAGCGGGATTTGTCACATCCTCAAACACTGCGTAAAGCCCTGCATCTGAAAGCACGCTGCTGTCCACAGCTCCGATAGCCGAAACAAGCTCCTTAGAGAATTCCTGCCAAGTTGGGAATTCTGACTTAAGTGTAATATCACAGCCTGTTGCAGCCTTAACTATTGAGATAAGCTCATCACGGTTAAGTGCTGTATCAAAAGCTTTGTTCTCTGCTTTTGTGCCATTGAAGAGCTTAAGACCAACAGCATCAAGGTAGTTTACTTCGTCATCTACAACAAATGAAATCTTGTTGTTTTGCGGTTTAACATCTCCACCTTCGGTCAAAGTTACGCGTATTCCGCCCTTAACCTTGGTAATATCAAGCTTGTAACCTTTGTTGTTGTCTATTGCAAAGATTCCGTCTTTGATGGATATAGCAGCTTCAAAATCGCCAAGGATTGTGAATTCTACCTTATCCTTTGTGTAGCTGTTAACAGTTGCCTCTGCATTACCTGTAAAGTCATCAAGGCTTATCTGGGTTTCAAAACATCCAACCTGTTCAATGAAGTCCATACGTTTTGCAAGTGTGATGTTGTAAGGATTGTTAAGAACATTGGTTATATTTGTCCAAAGTCTTGTACCTTCCATCTTCATTTCAATATCCTGCTCCCAGGAAACATTGGCATCCATCACACCGTCGGGTCTCCACGACATTGCAAAAAGTGCACGGGTATCATCAAGCTCATATACATTGTGTGTAAGGAATGGGAAGTCAGTGTTTGTTTCTGCTGCTCTTCCGAGGGCTTGTGCCTCATTTGAGAATGCAATGGCAACATGCTCATAACCCATTTCGCGGATTTTATCTTTGTTTTCCCTGAAAATCACAGCAAGGTTATCTGAAGTTCTCATAAATGAAGTTGAACGTAGAATTTCAGACCCCCAAACGTTAAGTCCATAGCCCTTGTCGTTTGCCTGGCCGCCTTTTCCCGCAACAGCTGATGCAACATAGCCTTCAAGGAACTTACAAATCCACTCAAGGTAATAATCATCGCCTGTTTGCTCAAATGCGGTACAGATAACGTCAACAGCCATGATTGTAGCTCTGCCATCGGTAAAACGTCCACCGTCCTCATTTACCTCCATCTTGTCGATGTCACCGGTAGGATTCATAAGAACAGGTCCAAACTGCTCGCCCTGAGAACAAAGCTGGTCAGCATATTTAAATACAACCTCACGAAGCATTTCGTTATCCTGAAGCTCCTCATAGTCAAGCAACTGACTGATACCACGAAGTCCCATAAGGTTTACATAGTTCTTGATTGGCAGCTGCTTTCTGTAGCCTGCCGGAGTTACCTGATAATATCTTGTTCCGTCGTGATTGATAGCCTGGGAGAAATCTCCATCTTCCATCTGATATGTATGTGCCCATTTTAACATATCAAATGTCGCCTGGGCATACTTTGGATCATGGAAGTGACGGCTTGCAAGATACATTGTTCTTGCTCTTATAAGACCACGTGTTTCACAAAGGCCATAGTCTGTAGCTTCAAAATACGGGTCAGCCTTTCTGAGAGATATATATTCAGCATGATACGAACCACCTGTTGAACGTTCATATATATCACGGAATGCTTTGTTTATACAAAGCTTGTAGCTGTCATATGCATACTCGTCACCACTCAAGAGATATGTCATATAAAGACCGCCCTCATCGCTGTAATAAGAATGCGAGCCATAGAACGGGTCGCCCGGGTTTGAAATAGGATACACTCTGGCACGCATCATACCATGAATTTCATTATGCATACCCTTATATACACAAATGTCGGAACGAAGCTCTGATATATCAAGCATAGAACGATACAAATCCTCGTTGCCTGTCTGCATTACCGCAATACCATAATTATACTCAAGCTCTCCGGGAATATTAAGTGCGAGTGCTACTGAGTCTGTAATCGGGTCATAGTTGATTTGCATTCCTGCTTCAAAATAACCTACGCTACGCTTGTGGGCTTCTACCATATTTTCGTGGAATTCCCCTACAACAGCCGGAACCTCGGTTGAAAGTATCTCCCCTGCCTTAACATATTGTTCGGGATCTGCAAAGGAGCTTGGCATCTTCTGAAGTGTCTGAATCCATCCTTCGCCTTCTCCATCTACACAGATGTAAAGATGAGCTGTACGGCTCATGCCGTCCCACCACTTATACTCAACATCATTGAGAAGCGGAGCAAAGGATATATTGTTCTTGTTTATAACATATCCTGTCTTTTCTGCAGGGATAAATCCGGTACCGCCATTGAAACGGGTGTTGTCATATGTTGCAAGTTCAACATTCCCAAGGTTCAGATAGTTATCATTCACAACAGTCCCAACAGGTGCACCATTATATTTCATTCCTACATCAAGCCCTACGCTCTGGAAGAAAATATGATTTTCGGCTGTAACTCTGTGGTCTATCTGGAGTCTTGACGCACCCTCAGGTATGGTAAGCCAGATTTCGCCCTTTACCTCACCGCTGATTCTTCCGCCGAAAGCTACTTTAATGTAGCTGTCGGTCTGCTTAATAATTCTGAATTCATTTGAACTCATGTTATACTTTTTGTTTCCGTAAGTAACATAAAGGTTGATATTTCCTGTTGTAAGAAGCTCGCGTCCTCTAATTTTAAGGCTCTCGATACCCCCTACACCTATGGTCATATCTATATTTTTTGTATCTACAATCAAGCCATTGCCAGTTTTCTCAACCTTAGCATCGCTTTTAGGACCATTACCATTTGTAACAACCAATCTTTTAAGTTCTCCCGGTCTTAAATCAACTGTACCGGAAACAAGCAACCATTTGATACTGCCATCTTCATAGGTTTCAAGAACCTCTGCGTCCGAAATTATCGGTTTGCCATTTTCAGTAAGACAGATATCGTCAGGCGAGTACAGCTTGCCCTGTTCAAACGCAATACCACGTCTGAAGAGATAGCCCTTAAGTGCCACGTTGTTACGTTCCTGAACGGTAAAATCAACTGATATAGCACTATTTTTGCTGGTTTCAGCAGCAGTTGCTGCCGAAACCGTTGATATTGGCATTATACTTAAGGCTATTAAAAGGCTGAGTGTTAAGGCTAGGCCTCTTATTAGTGATTTTTTCATCACGTCACCCCTATCTTAGTCTATGTTATTAAAGCTTGTTTAAAACATTGTATACAATCTGTGCTGCTTCTTCTCTGGTTACCGAAAGTCCCGGTGCATACAAACCATCGCCGATACCTGAGATTATACCCTTTTTAGCAAGATAGCTGATGCTTTCCTTTGCGTAATCTGAAATATAAGAAGCATCGTCAAAGCTTACACCTTCGTTATTGTCATAAAGGTCGTAGCCCTTTGCTTTTACTGCACGGTCAATCATAACAGCAAGCTGTTCTCTGTTTATTACATCATTACCGCCAAAGTTTCCGTCGCCAAGACCATTTACAATATTGTTTGCAGCTGCAATCTTTGCGTAGCTGTCCCACCAAGCACCTGCTCCGTCAGTGAAGCCTGCAGCATTTCCGCCATCTTTGAAGTCAAATGCTGTAACTATAATCTTTGCAAATTCTCCACGTGTTACCTGATCTTTAGGACGTACGTTTTTTCCATCGCCTTCCATAATGCCTTTTTGACGCATAAAAGTAAGTGCTTTGTATGACCAGTCTGTTTTGCTTACATCCGCAAAACCCTCAACCTCAGCAGTGCTGCCTGTTCCAGGCTCTGTAGTTGTTGTTCCGCCTACAAGAGTTACACCAACACCTACAGATGTTCCTGCTGAGCCGCCTGCACCGCCGCCACCGCCTGAACCACCGCTTGGTTTGCTGATGGCGCCGCCGCCAACACCGCCGTCACTGCCAACGTTGGCATCAGTTTCCTTAAGTGCTGTCATTATATCACTTAACTTTGTGCGAAGTGTAGCTACTGTATCGTTAACTCCGTCAATCTGGATGTTTGCAGCATTAAGATAGAATGTTGCATCCAAACCGTTTCCAAGTTTGCTGATTTCAGCAGGGTCAAATCCATTTCCTGTCAGGACTGAGCTGTATGTAGTAATAAGATCCTGTACTTCTGCACGGGTAACACCATCAAATCCTATCATGAGATTTGCTTCAGCGAGCTTTGCCTCAAATGTAGCTACATCATTATAATATGGAATACCATTAAAAATTCTTGTAGAATAAGCTGCAGTTGCATTGTTAAACGTATCTGTATCCATTGCAGTAAGTTTTGCTTTGTGAAGAGCAAGTATATCATCCATATCTACGGATGTTCCTGCATTTACTACTTCTGCTAAAACAGCCTCTTTCCAGTCATATCCATAGAAATAAGCATCAACTGTCTTTTCTTTACTTTCTGCCTGAGTAATTTTAATTGTCAGTTTCTGTGTATTTTTTCCTTCAGGAATTGTTGTTGTGTATGTGAAAGTATTGTCAGCAGCAGATGTAAATGTGCCGCTGAGTGAAATATCTATATCACCTGTAACGCTAATGTTTGCATCAGACTCAACATCACCGCTGAAAGAACCTTTTACCATAAAGGTTGTGTCCTCAGCCTTTATTTCACTTATTGTGATAGCTCTCTCAGAAACAACATCCATTTTGTGCTGTGCACTTAAATCGCCTGAAGTTGCAGTAAGTGTAAGTGCACCTTCAAAGCCCGGTTGAATGGTCAGAACATTGCCTGCAATTGAAACCTTGTCACTGTCGGTATCGTCTGTCCAGGTAATTTCGCTGCCTGCAGCTGCATTGCCTGATATTGTACCAACCATAGCATCAAGATTAAGTGTATAAGGAGCATCAGGCGGGACTGAAACAAAGGTCGGCATTGAGTCACCTATTTTTACAAAAACAGGTGTCGGGTCGAAGTTTGTAGCGTCAATCTTGCGAGCATCAAATGCAGCAAGTGCTGCGTTTAAATCTGCCATAACCGCTTCCTGTGCGGTTGCATCAAGAGTCTGTCCTACTATGCCTGCAACGATTTCCTCATAGGCTTCCATGAACGCTGCCTTTGAACCCGGCAGATAGAGGCCATCAGCATAACCTTCCTTAGCGTTAACAGCTTTGCTTCTTGCTACTGCCAAAGCTACGTCGGTTGCACGCTGTTCTGCTGTTGTGGCAATATATCTTACGTTATCAAAGCCACACTTTCCTGTAAGGCCTTTCTTGCTTCCTGCCATAAACCAACGTCCGATATATCCTCTTTCATTATTGTCGAATCCATGTTCTGCAGTCATAGCCTTTGGCTCAATATCTCCAAAGTATACAATACCCTTCGGTTTAGTTGTTTTATCTGAGATATCAACAGACAAAACTACATTGTACCAACGGTCTTTTTCCAAACCGGTAGCTAACGCAGGAACTTCGCCTTTGATATCCTGCGAAGCACCTATTCTCAAAGCACCGTCAGCATACCAAAGTGCAAACATTTCACCTTTACCATTCTGGAAGGTTGTGTCCAGAATTTTTACTTTTGAAGCCCCTCCATCTGAAGGAATCATAAAGTCCACACTTGCTATATAGTAGTCAGCAGGGCTCTCTGTAGACTGAACACCCAGATAGCTGGATTTGCCTGTTCCGTTTGTATACTGGTATTTATTTCCGTTAGCATCGGTTAAGGTTCCTACACCTTTCCAGGTCCAGCCGGCATCGGTAAAGTTCTCAAAATCTTCATTTATTAAGTAATTATAACCCCAAGCAGTTGTGAAAAGCATTGTGCAAGCACAAGCTAAAGGAAGTATTCTTTTAAATATTGTTTTTAACACGCTTTATCCCTCCTTCAAAATTAATCTTCGTACTTAATTACTACAGTTGCTCTGGTGTGGTACACAAATACAAACACCTTGTCACCTACGCTGAGGTTCAACTGAGCATTCACATCATACTTGACATTTCCATCGTTGTCGCAATCAATAGTCATTATATTCGGTTTTTCAAGACCAAATACAATACGTGTGTTTCCTGTTGAATCCACTTTGAAGTTTGACAGCGGATTGAATTCTGTTACAGTACCAGCAACCAGACGCATATCACAAAGCCATTTGTGGTCATTCCAGCCATTGTAAGGCTCGTCACCGCTGCTGAAATTGTTTTCATCATACTCATACGCAACAAAATATCCGTCTATTACGCCATTTCGGTTCAGCTGTGCTACAATAACATCTCCGCGTTCAAGCTCTGAGAATTTTGTTACCGTACGTGTGAAACGGCTTGCTCCGCTCTCTAATAAAGTGTCGTATTTGCTTTTATCATGAAGGTTCACAGGAGCCAGGTCTTCCCTGACAGCAGTAAGGCTTTCTCTTGTATCACGTCTTATAACATTTATTTTTGTTTTAAGATCCCCTTCTTCATCAAGCACAGTTTCAACGCTCTCAATCAGCCAGAATCTGCTGTTGGAATCAAAGTATATTGACCCTGGTTTTGTAATAGAAGCATCATCATATTCAATTACTGCATATTTAGCCTGCATATTACTTAACGAGTTGTAAATTTTCAGTTTTCCGCCTGTTGTTGACGGACCTAAGTAGTAGTATGGAGCAATTTCAAAATCCTCTTCCCTCAAACCTGGATGTTGAACATAAAAACAAATTGCGTTGTCAAGACGGTGTCCGCTTTCTACATATACACTGCGTCGTACCATATTTTCAGTCTTCCAGTCAAGGCTGAAGTGATTGTCATCATATCCTATGTAATTCAGGTCGCCTGTATGGTCTACAGCTGCCTGAATATGAGTAAGGTTGCCATTTTCATCCTGCTCGTACATCACAAGCTCACGTGTTTTGATGACGGTAGTATAATTTTCCGGCTTGATAAAACGTCTTACAACATATTTCCCGTTAAGCGGACCTGTGTAAATCAAACGCTGAGCCGGTTTCATATCTTCCATCTTACCAAGCATCGTGTAAATACGGAAGGTATAATCTTTTGTAAAACTGCCTTCTTTTTCAGCAATTGCAACAAGATAACCATAGTGGCTTGCCTCATCAACAACAAATTCATTGCATGCAACAATCAAACCGCTGCTTGTGTGATAGAATGTTCCTTCCTGCCCAATCTTTTCCTTTAAGAGAGGTTTAAGATGAGAAAGTGCTCTATAGGGTTCGCCATTAATATAGAAATACTTGTCTGTTGATGACTTTATTGCACCTGTAACTGTGCCAGGTACCAAGCGGATACGAGCATATTTGTTTGTATCTATGCTTCCGTCTGCTTTGTAGCTACCCATAAATTCAAATACTGTAAACTCGCCAATAATTTCTGAGTTTACTTCGTTACCATCATTGTCAACTATGTCAATATTGCCCATTGTGAATTCATCAAGCTTTATCTCCGGTTTGTTGTACTTATCAAACAAAACATGATTCTCAAAGTCAACACGTGATGTCATATAATATACATACTTTTCAATTGCAATAACATCGTAATCACCGTCGTTATCACGGTCAGTAAGATAAATTCTGCCTGTTTCAGGCTTGAAGTCAGCATCAGTCAGAGCAATTGTTGGCACACCGTTTATAAAAGTATCAGCATTTACATCAAGCGATGCCTTATATTCATCATTATGGCCATCCTTGTAATAAGTAAGGAATGGGCTTCTTTTGCTTGTCGAAGAGTCACTACGGTCAAAGCCGACAGCTTTGCCAACATTGAACGCATCAATCTCCAAAGTCTCGCTGTCATCCTGGATATAGATAACTTCAAAAGTTCTTTCAACTTTGCGGGTGTAGAACTTTACTTTTCGTCCAAGCAAAGTATAATTACCTGGCTCGCTGTAGTATGGATTCTTATAAGTATTTCCATTTATCACAATTCTATCGCTGTCTGTAAGAACTGTTCCGTTAAGTCTTATACCGCAGATAGAGGTAACAGTACCCTCACTCTTGTATACTTCAAAAAGTTCTTCAAGATAGGTCCTGCCACTTACATAGTATCCTTCTTTGGCAGGATCACTTGAATAATTTCGTTCAATATACTCAGTCTGGAGCATAGCAAAAATAAGGTCCGCTGCCTGCGCACCTGTCAGCTGCTGTCCTACAGATATACCCCACAGCCAGCCAAGTTTTGCTGCCTGATTCATATATCCTGTAGGATATGAACGATCCTGCATGATATCGTCGTATCCAAGCACACGGAGGCAGATTGTAACTGCTTCCTCAATTGTGATAATATCGCTTGGGTTAAACTTTTTATCACTTCCAACCGAAACAAGTCCCATGGTTGCTGCAGTATTAATATACTTGCCCAGTTCCCCACTGACATCGTCAAAAAATACCTGATCGGTTAAATGGTCAATCTTTAATGCCTCCACCGCAAGCATTACAAAATCGCCTCTTGTTATGTAAGCTTCTTCATCGTAAACAACCGGTATACCGATACGATTAAGCAAAAGCTCACCATTGAAAGGCTCTTCTTCTGCAGATACAAAAACAGCAGGGCTTACTGATACAAGCATTGCTGCAATCAAACTTAATGCTGCAAACTTTCTCAGAAATGCTTTAATTGTCTTTCTTCTCATACTTCTTCTCTCCTTTTGGTGTAATTTGATTTATAAAAAATAATTTACAATTATTATTTATCATTATAATAATATCATATTATTTTAACTTTTTCTATATGAATTTTGATATTTTTTTTAAAAAATATTGACTTTTTGAAGCTTTTTCTAAAAATATACAATTTAATCTTTAACGTTTTGATATTATTACTAATATTTAGTCAAACAAAAGTCGGATATCAACAAAGGTCACAAGCATAGTTATTATACACAAAAAAAGTTCTGTTGTCAATGTTTTTTTGTGGTTTTCCACACCTTTCCTTTTATTTTTTACGCAATTTCCCCTTTATTCCCTTATTTTTTAAAAAATGATTTCCCCTAAAAACAAAACGCCTTTGGGGGAAATATTATTTTACAGCTGTCGCATACTCTTTGCCATATTTAATTTATCAAAATCTGATCATTATCGTGGAAATATGCCACGGTTCAATTTGTAATTTCACGTTGCCATCATCAATTTTTGCGTTGTTATGCAAAAGAGGCTCCTCGTTCATATTGGTTTCAACAGCTTCACTTACCTTATCTTTAAACTCAAGCGTTGCTACCGAAGCTTTATCCGATGCATTGAACATTCTGACCACGTATGCATCCTCTGAACGTTCAGCGTACTTGATCACTGAAAGCAGAATATCATCGCCACTAGGTCTGAAGCTGCTCTCAGGAGAATTTGTAGGCGATGCGGCATCCACCTCGGTATAGGTGCTGATTAAGCCGATACCCATCACATCCTGCCGTCTTACAATATCTGCATAAGTAATATCTGCATTGAGTGGCACAAGGCAAAATTCAAACACATGTTCGCCCTGAATCTGTCCGCCAACCTCACCGTTGGTCATAACGACGGCTCTTTATCAAAACATTGATTGCGTCAATGTTTTGATGCCGCTTTATTGCGGCTAAGAAAGTTACTTTTATAAAAAGTAACTTT
>JAZNMD010000024.1:0-5053 GCA_045579385.1 Clostridia bacterium | reverse complement strand
TTTTGGTTTATAATCCGCAACAGCTGCTGCTTTTATTATTATATCAGCATCCTCTGCTGCATCCATCACAGCCTTATACATATCATCAGCAGACTGCACTTTTACCGCATTAACACCATCAGGGACAGATGCTGTGCAGTTTCCATAAACAAGTGTAACCTCACCGCCACGGAGCTTTGCAGCATTTGCTATTGCCATTCCCATTTTGCCGCTTGAATTATTTGTGATATATCTTACAGGGTCGATTTTTTCAATTGTACCGCCTGCAGTTACCAAAATCTTTTTTCCTTTGAAATCTTTTTCGGATACTGTGGCAAGTGCACCTATTTGTTCATAAATTTTTTCAACACAAGCAAGCCTGCCTTTACCTTCGTCTCCGCAAGCAAGCATCCCTGATGCCGGCTCAACAAAGCTTACACCAAGCTCCTTCAAAATGCTTATATTTCTTTGAACAACAGGATTTTCATACATTGCAGTATTCATTGCAGGTGCAACAAGAAGAGGTGCCTTGCACGCCATCAGAGTTGTACTTAACATATCATCTGCAACTCCGTTTGCCAGCTTTCCTATTATATTTGCAGAAGCAGGTGCAATAATGGCAAGGTCTGCCCACTTGGCAAGAGAAATATGCCTTACCTCCCAAGCTTTAGGCTCTTCAAACATATCTGTTGCCACCATATTTTGTGAAATAGTCTGAAAGCTGAGCGGTGTCACAAATTCACATGCAGCCTTTGTCATTATGACCTTTACCTCTGCACCGCTTTTTTTAAGCATAGAAATAAGTTCCAACGCCTTGTACGCTGCAATTCCACCGGTAACTCCAAAAAGAATTTTTTTACCATCAAGTTTGAATTTCATTTTCCGTTCACCTCACAAAGTCGTGAAAAATCAAAGGACCACCCGATTTACGGAGCAGTCCTGAAAGCTGCAGTATTAAAGCTCTTCCTGTGTTGCTTCAACACTCTGTGCCAAAGCATCTCCACTTCTCTTAACTGCTTCTATTTTGTCTTCATAGATTTCATTTACAGCAACAGTTACATCCTTGACAGTCGCTACATCTGATAGTTTCTGTGCTCCTTCAACAAGCTGTCTTGTTCTTTTTGCGGTCTCAATAATAAGTGCGTATCTGCTTCCTGTTTTTTTTACAAGTTCCGTAATCGGTGGATAAATCATCATTTTAAATCTTCTCCCTTTCAGTTTTCATTATATTATGTATTTCGTCAACAGTTGTATCAAGATCGTCGTTTACAACAACATAATCATATTTTTCTTTCAGCTTAAGTTCCCCGAACGCCACATCAACACGTGCCTTTATTTCCTCGTCGCTTTCGGTCCCTCTTCCCTGCAAACGCTTGTAAAGCTCGTCAATATCAGGCGGTTCTATAAACACCGACACCGCATCAGGATTTTCATTTTTAACCTTTAAGGCACCTTGAGTTTCAATTTCGAGTATAATATCCCAACCCTCAGCAAGCTTTTTGTCTACAGCGGCTTTTGGTGTGCCATAATAATTTCCGTTATATTTTGCCCATTCTAAAAACTCGCCGTTTTTTATCATTTCTTCAAACTCCGGCACACTTTTAAAATAATAGGTAATACCTTCTGTGTCCTCGTTACGAGGCTTTCTGGTAGTAGCTGAAACCGAAATAGCAACTCTTTCGCTGCTGGCGACCAACTGTTTACAAACTGTTCCCTTTCCCACGCCTGATGGACCTGATATTACAAATAAATTGCCTCTGTTACTCATTCTCTATTTCACCGTCGTCCTTTGTTTCTACATTGTCATCCTTTACAGCTGCACGCCCTGCGATTGTCTCGGTCTGTATTGCGGATAAGATTACATGGTCACTGTCAGTAATAATAACCGAGCGCGTTCTTCTGCCACAAGAAGCATCTATCAAAAGACCTTTGTCACGAGCGTCCTGCACTATACGCTTTATTGGAGCTGCCTCCGGGCTGACTATTGCTACAACTCTTTCTCCAGACACGATATTTCCGAATCCTATGTTTATAAGTTTCATAATCTTCGCCTTTCTATTTGAAAATTAATAAATTCCCAAACAATAGTTTTTTATTCTATATTTTGAATCTGCTCACGAATTTTTTCAATTTCGGATTTCATATTGACAATAATCTTTGTAATCTCGATGTCCGATGCCTTGGAGCCCATTGTATTTGTCTCACGATTCATTTCCTGAATCATAAAATCAAGTTTCTTGCCAATCGGAAGATCGGTCTGGATAGCCTTCCTGAACTCCTTTATATGGCTGCCAAGTCTTACTGTTTCTTCCCCTATATCTGTCTTTTCCGCAAAGATTGCAGCCTCTGTTACAAGTCTTGCCTCATCTATATCCTTATTTTCCAGAAGTTCACGAAGTTTGCCCTCAAGGCGGTCTTTGTATTCATTTACTATCTCTGGATAACGTTCTTTTACCATCTTAAGATTCTCTTCAAGGATATCAATATGTGAAAGTATATCTCTTTCCATATTTTTCCCTTCCTCTGTACGCATATTCACAAAATCCATTGCAGCAGCAGAAAATGTATCCAGAATAACAGCTGTAAGCTGTTCTTCGTTTGTTTCTCTTTCCTCAAGCTTAAATATATCGTGATACTGAGCTATGGTTGAAATCTTTACATCGTCCTTAAGCCCAAGCTTTTTGAGACTTTTTAATGCTTTAACATAATTCTCAGCAACAGCTGTGTCAAGAGTCACAGCACGGTCGCTGCCATTTGTACGCTCAACCGAAACAAAAACTTCCACTTTCCCACGGGAAATATATTTCGTTGCAGACTGGCGTATTTTATCCTCTACAAAGGTATAATACTTAGGCACCTTAATTGCTACATCCATATATCTGTGGTTTACCGATCTTAAATTTACCTTTACAGCAAATCCATCTGCAGACTTTTCAGCTCTGCCGAAACCTGTCATACTTTTGAGCATAGCAGGACCTCCTTAGTGCTCAATTTATATTCAAGAGACGAGCTTTTAGCGCATACTTGCTCCATCTTAAAAATATTCAGGTTAAGTATATCACATATTTATAAAAAAATCAAATAAATATTTGAAATTTTTTAACTTTTATTGTATACTGTTAATTAATCATATATAAACCTATTAAAAAAGGGGCTTGATTATGGCATTTGACGGATTTGTAACGCACAAAATAGCAAATGAGCTTAATACCGTCCTCAAGGATGGCAAGATAGACAAAATCTATCAGCCCGAAAAGGATGAAATCACGCTTTTGGTCCGCACAAGGGAAGGTATTTTCCGTGTGCTTCTTTCCGCATCCAGTTCGCACCCTCGCATACATCTGACAGAAGTGCAGCGTGAAAATCCTGCTACAGCACCTCTTTTTTGTATGATACTCAGGAAACATCTTTCAGGTGGAAAAATCACAAGTGTTATGCAAACGGGTTTTGACCGCATTATACGTATTAACATCCAGTGCTATACCGAAATGGGAGACCTGACTGAAAAAAGTATTATAATCGAAATCATGGGTAAGCACAGCAATATAATTTTTATCCAAAACGATAACAAGATTATAGACTGCATTAAGCATATAGATTTTACAACAAGTGCCATAAGGCAGGTACTGCCGGGACTTTTATATGAGCTACCCCCTGCTCAGGACAAAACAGATCCTTTGAGTATTGACAAAGAGAAGCTCTCCTCTCACATTCAAGATGCATCATTTGACACACCTCTTGACAGATTTCTGCTGTCAGAGTTTGTGGGTATGAGTCCCTTGATGGCAAGGGAAATAGTATTTACAAAAACCGGTAGTATCAGCGTACTTACGGGCGATATTGACCCACACGAATTTGCAGAACACACCATAAGCTTTATAAAACTAATTATAGAAAGCCCCTCTTCCGGGTGTGTTGTCTTTGATTCCGCTGAAGATAAGCCTCTTGCATTCTCCTGCACAAGGCTCAGCCAATACAGCGGGATGAGTGAGTTGAAGTTTTACCCCTCCTTAAGTAAGGCAGTGGAAGCGTTTTTCTTTACAAGAGCTATGCGTGACAGACTTTCACAAAAATCTGCAGCGACCCTTAAGCTTGTCACTAACAATCTGGACAGATGCAACAAAAAAATTGCGCTGCATTCCGAAACAATAAAGAAAGCTGAAGACCGTGAAAAATATAAGATTTATGGCGAGCTTTTAACCGCCAACCTTTACAGGATAACACCCGGAAGTGCTTCGGTCACAATTGAGAACTACTACTCCAAATCGTTGGATTCAATCAACATCCCCTTAAAGCCCGAACTTTCTCCTTCAAAAAATGCTCAACGCTACTACAAACTTTATAATAAGGCAAAGGCAGCTGAGGAACATTCAAAAAAGCAGCTTCAGGAAGCTAAAGCCGAAAAAGAATATCTTGAATCAGTTTTAGACTCAATAATGCGGGCGACAAGCTATACAGACCTTTCTGACATTAGGGAAGAGCTTTCTGAGCAAGGATATATAGCCACACCAAGAACAAAACGAAAAACTAAAGGCATCAAATCAAAGCCACTTGAATTTATTTCTTCCGACGGATACACAATCCTTGTCGGCAAAAACAACAAGCAAAATGATGAATTGACGATAAGAGCTGCTTATTCGACTGATATGTGGCTTCATGCCAAAAACATCCCCGGCTCCCATGTTATAATACGCACCAATGGAACCGGAGAAGTCCCTGACAGAACTCTTGTTGAGGCTGCTGGAATTGCAGCATATTACAGCAAAGCACAAAACGCCACAGGAATACCGGTGGATTATACCCTTGTCAAAAATATTCGCAAGCCAAATGGGGCAAAACCCGGGTTTGTTATCTACGAAACCAACTACACAGTTTTTGTCACACCTGATAAAAAAGCAATCGAAAGTCTAAAAAAAGAAAACTAAATAAATATCCCCCCGTATAATGAACTGCACCAGTTTGTGCAGACACAACAAAAATACCCCTGTGGTAGATAATATTAAAATTTAAGCAACATACTGACATCGCATTTCTTGTGGTGTCAGTTTTGTTTTTAATTGTATTCTTTCATTGT
>JAZNMD010000023.1:0-6759 GCA_045579385.1 Clostridia bacterium | reverse complement strand
CAAAAAGACACCTTATTTATGACGATTGGAGATTGTTTGTGAGAATTTTCTAAAATATCGAAAAATGCCTTGCAATCAGTTTCATTTGCAGGCAAGGCATTTTAGCGAAGGCACACGGTAAGTCCGTGTATCCGAGCGTTCGGTATTTTAGGAAAGATGAGCAATTACAAGCTCCTGAGTTATAAATCGGTGTTAAGAGGGGTTCAAGGGGAATTCATCCCCTTGTAATAAATAAATTACTATTAAATTAATGGGGTTTTTAAGGGGAACACCCCTTTGTTAAATTGGGGTCGCAAGGGGAACGCATCCCTTTGCAAACAAAAATTACATTAAAGGGGTTTCAAGGGGACATCGTCCCCTGAACGCATATATTTGAATATAAGAATCCCCGTCCAGATAAGCCCCAGAAACCCAAAGACAGAGTACAGCTTTGAAACTAAAATTGAAAATCCAAAACGTGCGAAGGGCATTGCCAAAAGGCACAAAAGTGCAGAAGCAAGGATGCGGTCAGAAAGCTTTTTAAGTTTCAGTGGAGCAAGCAAACCGAATCCGTGAGCAATCGCTGTGGTACACAGTGCCATAAAAAGAACCGTGGAAAAAATGATGCTATAAAGAGGACCGTTTCGTGATGCAAGCTCCAAAAGAGGCATTTCGGCATTGATAAGGGCATCAAAATAAAGGTTCATTGCAAACCATATAAGAAATATGGCAAAGCCGAGTATAATTCCGCTTATGATGGCGGAGCGTTTCATGATGGAGGTGCTCGCGTTTTCGGAAAGTGGCACCAGAACAGCCCCTGCGGTTATTGTGTTGTAGCTGACATAGCATAGTGCCGAGAGAAGAACATTATTTTGCAGACGTTCAAGGGGAGAAAAAACAGGGGTAACTCCGACAAGGGAAGAAACGCACAAAGCAATTATTCCCGCAAGCATAAGAGGGACTAAAAGTGTATTAATAGCAACGAGCCCCTTTATGTCAAAAACAAAAACAACAAAGCAAAGAACGGTAATTGCAAGCACTCCTGCGGTAAAAGGCAAATCCAGACTTTCTTCAAAAATTGTACCTGCGGCTGAAAGCATAACAAAAAAACCGCAAAACATAAAGGCTGACATAAACAGCTTTACAAAAAATGCAAAACGGGGAGTAACAGCCTTTATAAATTCATCAAAGCTTGAGACGTGCAGATTTTTTGCCAGGCTCATTGTTATAAAGCACAAAAACGAAAATGCTATGGTTGCAAGTGCTATGCCGACGGGCGAAGTTTGAGCGGGCAGACTGAAATATTCAAAAATTTCTCTGCCTGAGGCGAATCCTGCCCCAATAACCAAACCTATGTATACAAAAGAAATTTTAAAGGCGTTTTTCATAGTGGATGCTCCTTTTTAAGGTTATTATATTGAAAAAAAATTCCAATATGATAAAAAATTTAAAAAAAACGTTGACAAGCGGATAAAAATGTGATAACATATCTTTACCTCTGAAAAGAGGTTTATTTTGTGTTGAGCAAAACACAAAGAATAAAATTACATTAAAAATGGCAACAACCCTTATGTTTTGGGATGTTATGCGAAAGGGTGAAAGAAATGAGAGTTAAAATCACTTTGGCTTGCACTGAATGTAAGCAGAGAAATTACGACACAATGAAGAACAAAAAGAACAGTCCTGACAGACTTGAAATGAACAAGTATTGCAGATTCTGTAAAAAGCACACACTTCATAAGGAAACGAAGTAATTTAAAAAGCAAGGGGTATTTATAATGGATAAGAAACCTAACATATTCGCAAGAATAAAAGGCTGGTTTATCGACATGAAAGCAGAGCTTAAAAGGGTTGTATGGCCTTCATTTGCCAAAGTGCGTCAGAATACATTGATTGTACTTATTTTTGTTCTGATATTTGTTTTGGTCATCTGGGGTCTTGACTCATTGTTCAGCTATGGGATGAAGCTGCTTATTAACAGATAACCTAAGGAGGGAAGGGCGAGTCCCGTTTATTATGGCTAAAGAAGCAAAATGGTATGTTGCTCACACCTACTCCGGCTACGAAAATAAGGTTAAAGCCGATATAGAAAAAACTATCGAAAACCGCAATATGCAGGATGTCATCCAGGAAGTCAGCGTTCCCATGGAGGAAGTTGTTGAAATTAAGGATGACAAAAAGAAGACAGTTATGCGTAAAGTTTTCCCTGGTTATGTCATTGTCAAGATGATAATGACCGATGAAAGCTGGTATGTTGTAAGAAACTGTCGAGGTGTTACCGGTTTTGTAGGACCGGGCTCAAAGCCTGTTCCGCTTACGGAAGAAGAAATTGCGGCTATCGGCCTTGAAAAGAAGGTTGTTACTGTGGGCTTTGATGTGGGTGACAGCATCCGCGTTAAGTATGGCCCGCTTGAAGGTTTTGTTGGCGTTATTGAAGCTATCCTTATGGACAAGCAGAAAATAAAGGCTAAAGTTTCTATGTTTGGCAGAGACACTGATGTTGAGCTGGAGTTCAATCAGGTTGAAGCACTAAGTTAAACAAGTTACCCACACGGCTATGCCGTTATTTATATATCCGGTGTTTCTCCGGGTATGTGGGAGGGGCGGAAAATATGAATCCGCATCCGATATTACCACGTTTGTGAAAGGGAGGTGTCATTAAATGGCGCAAAAGATTATGGGTTACATCAAATTACAGATTGAGGCAGGTAAAGCTACTCCTGCTCCCCCTGTAGGACCGGCTCTCGGTCAGCACGGTGTAAACATTATGGACTTCTGTAAGCAGTTCAATGAAAAAACAGCAAAGGATAGCGGTCTTGTTATTCCGGTTGTTATCACTGTTTATCAGGACAGATCATTCTCGTTTATAACCAAAACCCCACCGGCAGCAGTTCTTATTAAGAAGGCTTGCAAAATTCAGAGCGGTTCGGGTGTTCCGAACAAAACAAAGGTTGCTCAGCTTTCAAAAGCAGACCTTAAGGCTATTGCTGAACAGAAAATGCCTGACCTTAACGCAGCTTCAATCGAAGCGGCTATGTCAATGGTTGCGGGCACAGCAAGGTCTATGGGCGTTACTGTAGAGGAATAATTCTTCTGAGAAACGCTTGAATTGAAAAAAGTGGGAGGAATGTAAATCATATGCATTCTGCGAAACCACGATAGGAGGAAATGTAATAATGAAGAAAGGTAAGAAATATCAAGACAGTGTCAAGCTGATTGAAAAGAGCAAGCTCTACGATACAGTTGAAGCTTTGGACCTGGTTTGCCAGACTGCTAAAGCTAAGTTTGACGAAACTGTTGAGATTCACGTTAGATTGGGCGTTGACTCAAGACACGCTGACCAGCAGGTTAGAGGTGCAGTAGTACTTCCCAATGGTACAGGTAAAGATATTAAGGTTCTTGTTTTTGCTCGTGAGGGCAAGGCTGAGGAAGCAAAGGCAGCAGGTGCAGATTATGTAGGTGCTGAGGATTTGGTTCAGAAGATTCAGTCAGAGAACTGGTTTGATTTTGACGTTGTAGTTGCAACACCCGATATGATGGGTCTTGTTGGTAGAATTGGTAAAACACTTGGTCCTAAGGGCTTAATGCCAAGCCCCAAGGCAGGAACTGTTACACCTGATGTGGCTCGTGCAGTTGCTGAAATTAAGTCAGGTAAAATCGAGTACAGACTTGACAAGACAAACATCATTCACTGCCCCTTGGGCAAGGCTTCCTTTGGTAAGGAAAAGCTCGCAGAGAACTTTAACGCTCTTATGGGTGCTATCGTTAAGGCTAAGCCGGCAGCTGCAAAGGGTCAGTATCTTAAGTCAATCACTGTTGCTTCAACAATGGGCCCTGGCATTAAGATAAATCCCGGAAAAATTGATGCATAAAAGTTGAAGTTTGCTATTGACAAACTTTAAATGACATGTTATAATGTTTCAGTTAATTGAATAATTTCCGCAGACAGCAGGTGGCTTGCCGTAAATCCTGCCGAGGATTCGTATACTGACTCAACATTGGTTTGTTGTTTGTATTTAACCCTCGCAAAGTCTGCGAGGGTTATTTCTTTAAAAGATTATACGGTTACGCAAATTGTTACCGTTATGAGTATTTGATTTTGAAAGGAGGAAACAGCTGTGCCAAGTGCAAAGGTTTTAGAAAACAAAAAGGTTGTTGTTGCTGAGCTTACAGAAAGACTCAAAAATGCGCAGGCAGGTGTTATTGCTGACTATCGCGGTCTTACAGTTGCTCAGGATACTGAACTTCGTGCCAAGTTAAGAGAAGCAGGGGTTGAGTATACAATAGTTAAAAACACACTTACACGTTTTGCAGCAAATGAGGTTGGACTGGAGGGGCTTGATCCGGTTCTCCACGGACCTACCGCTCTTGCTACAAGTGCAAATGATGTGGTTTCACCTGCAAAGGTTTTGGTTGAGTTCGCAAAGAACAACGAACAGCTTGAAATCAAGGCAGGGTTTGTTGACGGCAAAGTAATTGATGCCGACGAAGTTAAGGTTTATGCAAGTATACCAAGCAAGGAAGTTCTTATCTCCAAGATGATGGGAAGCTTGCTTGCACCTATCGGAAATCTTGCAAGAGCTCTGGACGCTATCGCCAAGAAGGACGAAGCTGCTGCAGAGTAATAGTAAATTTGTTAGTATTAATATGGGGCGACCCAAATATAATTTTTTATAACGGAGGAAAATAAAAATGGCTGATATAGCAAAAATGATTGAAGAAATTAAGTCACTTACACTTGTTGAAGTGAACGATTTGGTAAAAGCTCTTGAGGAAGAGTTCGGTGTTTCTGCTGCTGCTCCCGTTGCAGTTGCTGGTGCAGTTGCTGCTGATGGTGCTGCTGGCGGTGCTGAGAAGTCAGAATTCGACGTAGTTCTCGCTGCTGCAGGTGCAGAGAAGATTAAGGTAATTAAGGCTGTTCGTGAAATCACAGGTCTTGGCCTTGCAGAAGCAAAGGCTGCTGTTGATGGCGCTCCTACAACTCTTAAGGAAGCTGTTTCTAAGGATGATGCTGAAAAGATCAAGGCTCAGCTTGAAGAAGTTGGCGCAACTGTTGAACTTAAATAAGTTTAAGAGTTTACAGGGAAACGGTTGCGTTCTACGAATCGTTTCCTTTGAACAACTTTAATGATGTTATTTAGGAAGAAACAAAAAAGATTATAGTTAAAATGCACAAGCAAAAAACAAATAATTATGCACAATGACAGCAAATAAAAATTCTTTTTCTGTTGACAAATTTTAATTATGAGTTTATAATAAGAATATGTTATAGGTGAAGAGAATAAATGTTGATGTCAGGTTGGTTTAACGTTGCTTGGTTTGACATTTATCACACTAAACAACAAACCAAATTTGATGCATGTGTTGCAAATGCAACACAGATGAAAGGAGATTTTTTCATGAATAACAAGATTTTAGCACGTGTTATGGCGTGCGTTATGGCAGTTGCGATGCTTGGTACAGTTGCTTTCGCTGATGCTGTTACAGGCGATAAAGAGGTTCTTAAACCAGGTAGCTACATAGATGGCCAGTCGGTAAATACTCTTTTGGCTTTTGCTGCGAACAGTGAAACGGCAGATATCAATTATGCGGTAGAAAATCCTGATAAGATTCTTGCTATAGCTCAGGGTGCAGCTGATACTTCTATATTGATTGATTCTACAAAGATTGCAGAAGATGATACTCATGTTATAGTTCTCTATGGCGGTAAAGAAGCAACAAATGCTGCGGCTTCTGTTGCTATTCCTCTTACCCTTGTTGATGTAGAGCTTGACAAAGAGGAAGAGTTCCTTACAAGTATCACTCTTGACAGTGCTACTTTCGGAACAGAAGTTGAATATACAGACCTCATCGCTGCTACATATACTTTCACACCTGCAGAAATTAACAACTACAGAGTTTTGGGTGCTAAGTTCACACGTACACCTAAAACTGGTGGAACGGCTGAGAGTGTTACTATAACAGAAGATATTCCTACTGTATTCTCAGGCGAAGGTGATGTTACATTGACAGTTGGTCTTACTGGTGTTCCAACAGACGATCAGACAGCTTACGACTTTGCTGCTGTTCCGGTTTATCAGCAATATCAGTAATAAACGGTTGATATTAAACAGAAAGGTGGAGTTTTAAAATGAAAAAGATTTATGAAAGTCCCATGGTTGAATTGACCGTGTTCGATACTGAAGACATTATGACAGCAAGCGTAAAGTCTACATTAGATTCGACAAATGCTGATGCTTTGTCAGCTGACGTTTTGACTGAGGATTACAAATCCAATAACACAAGAGCTAAGTTTGGCAAGTACAATGCCGGTTCTTACATGTGGAAATAATTTAAAAAGACTTTTAAAATGCAGAGCTTCGGCTCTGCATTTTCTTGTATAACGAAAACCACGCGTGAGCCTGCGTGGTTCAAAAGAGGTTAACCGATGAACAGATAATAAATTAGAATTTAGAAAAAAGCAGTGTGATTTGAAATATTGAAGTATAGCACAAAAAATTTAATGGAAAGCCTTCCCCTTGAGGGGAAGGTGGGTTTTGCGTAGCAAAACTCGGATGAGGTGGCAATGTAGATACTGAAAGACTGTATATAATAAACACCTCATCAGTCTCGCCTTGCTCGACAGCTGACTCGGCTCTCGCCTCGGGCAGCGCTAAACGACTGCCACCGGCAAGCAGCGGCCTCAAGGGGAAGCCTGCGAAGAAACAACCCATTTATGGGTAGCAGGTAACAGTTGCATGGCTGGCAGGCCAATATAAAAGCGCACTTGTGCGTAGCCAG
>JAZNMD010000022.1:0-3327 GCA_045579385.1 Clostridia bacterium | reverse complement strand
GCATGTGTTAGGCACGCCGCCAGCGTTCGTCCTGAGCCAGGATCAAACTCTCGAAAAAATTTCCGAAAATTGATTAGCTCAATTTTGAATACTAACGTTTTTTGTAAAGTTCGCTAAAACTTTTTGGAATTGACAAGGTCTCTTAAACCTTGTGCAATTGTCGTAATAGTACTATCTCGTACTTATTACCGCTTTTCTCACTGTGTACTTTTCAAACATCACGTCGCAACTCGTCTTTTTGCTTGTTCACTTTCGTGACCTTCGCCTTTTTAGGCGGTTGCTCCTTTTCCCAAAAAACTTCCACTCCGTCTCTTTTTTTGTGAGCCAGGTTTCCCGGGTGCCCGTCTTTGCGAGCTTTTTTTGTTCTCCCTTTATTTGAGAGAGCCTATCTATCTTATCACACCGCTAAGTCTTTGTCAAGCTTTTTTTCTAACTTTTTTCTAACTTTTTTTCTCGCTGTCTTCGCTTGACCACTTCTCGGCACAACTCGTTTATATTACCACACCTCCCCTACCCTTGTCAAGTACTTTTTTTAAAGTTTTTTAAAAAATTTGTTTTTTATAGAAATTCTTTGAAATTTTTACCGCTTCCATGGCATCTTTAGCGTAAAAATCGGCCTTTATCATTCCGGCATAATCTTTAGTAAGAACTGCGCCACCTACCATAACTTTTATTTCAGATGAATTTTTATGGAGTAAATCGATAGTTTCTTCCATCGCTGGTACCGTTGTTGTCATCAAAGCACTTAATCCCACCAACTTGCATCCGTTTTTTAATGTAGTCTCCAAAATCTGCTCAGGTGGAACATCCTTTCCTAAATCATACACGGTAAAGCCATAGCTTTCGTGCAAAACTTTGACAATATTTTTGCCTATATCGTGAATATCGCCTTTTACCGTTGCAAGAACAATGCTTTTTTTATCATCCGCATCAAGCTTAACCAAACCGCTTTTAACTACATCAAAAACAGTCGATGCCGTCTCAGCACTCATAAGAAGCTGAGGAAGATAAACTTTATTATTTTCAAAATCTGTGCCAACTTTGTTTAATGCCGGTATTATACGGTTATTTATTATTTCTAACGCATCTTCTGTTTTAATAAGCTCTTCCGCAGACAATACTGCCGCTTCCTTCATCCCTTTTTCTATAAGATAAGACAAATCGCCGGCATACTCAGTCTGATTGGGTTTAGCTTGTTTGACATTTGTTTCTTCGTTTGAATTTACATATTCTATATATTCTTTGCAGCCTTCATCCATATTATTAAGAAGCCTAAATGTATAATACACATCCATCATTTCCCGGGAAAAAGGATTCATAATCGCACAATCCAGACCATTCCCGAGAACCATAGAGAAGAAAGCGGAATTTATTTTCCCTCTATCCGGAAGTCCGAATGACACATTTGAAACCCCAAGGCTTGTATGGATACCCTTTTGATTAAGTAATTTTACCGTTTCAGCTGTAATGAGTGCATTTTTTGTATCCGATGATACCGTAAGCGCAAGAGGATCAACTATGATATCTTTTTTATCTATCCCATAGTTTTTTGCAGCTTCTATAATCCTATCAGCTATGGCAACTCTGCCATACGCAGTGTCAGGGATTCCACTTTCATCAATTGTAAGTGCAATAACAACCCCACCATATTTTTTCACAAGCGGCAACACAGTATTAAGCTTTTCTTCTTCTCCGCTTACAGAATTAACAAGAGGTTTTCCGTTATAAATTCTCATCGCACTTTCAAGTGCTGCGGTGTTTGCAGAATCTAACTGCAGCGGTAGCTCAGTAACCGCCTGAATTCCCTCTGTTGCGAGTTTAAGCATTTTTACCTCGTCAATTTCAGGTAACCCTACATTAACATCCAATATATGAGCACCGGCCTCATCCTGCCTTACTGCCTCATTTATAAGATAAGACATATTGTTTGTTTTAAGAGCCTCTTTAAGCTTACTCTTACCGGTAGGATTAATTCTTTCCCCTATTAACACAGGAGTTTTACCTATTTCAACCGCATGAGTATAAGACGAAACCAATGTTTCTTTTTTAAACAAAGGCAGATTATAGGCTATGTCTTTTGTTTTTTCTACCACTTTCATGAGATATTCAGGTGTGGTGCCGCAACAACCGCCGAGGATGGTGGCTCCTTTTTTTGCCATCTCTGCCAGATAATCTGAAAATTCTTCTGCATTAATATTATATTGAATTTTTCCGTCAATGGTTACAGGCAGGCCTGCATTTGGATTTACAATAATCGGAACAGATGCATATTTAACAAAATCATCAAGAATACCAAGCATCTTGTCAGGACCTAAGGAACAGTTCATTCCAACAGCATGAACTCCCATGCCCTCAAGCATAGCAATCATTGCCGCCACGTTTGCTCCTGTCATCAGTTTGCCACGTTCATCGTATATATTGGTTACAAATATTGGCAAGGATGTATTTTCTTTCACAGCCAAAACAGCTGCCTTTGTTTCAAGGCAGTCGTTCATTGTTTCGATAAGCACGACGTCAGCACCAAACTTTTCAGCAAGTCTGGCATTTTTTGCAAACAGTGAAACTGCGTCCTCAAATTCCATATCGCCAAGAGGTTTTAACAATCTGCCTGTTGGGCCCATATCAAACGCAATAAATACGTCTTCACATCCGTTCGTCGCAGTTTTTGCACATTTCATTGCATTTTCAATAATAACGTCATAGTTCTGATATTTATCAGCATTGACGCCAAATGTATTTGTTTTGATAATATTGCAACCTGCATCTATATATCGCTTATGAAGTGCGACAATCTCGTCGGGTCTTTCTATGTTCCATTCCTCGGGTGCAGTCCCCACAGGAAGTCCCAACGCCTGAAGCACGCTGCCCGTTCCTCCATCAAAAAAAAGTCGTTTTTCTTTTATTTTTTTTAATATATCATTACTCATTTTACTTCCTCTAATTGTTTTTAAATTATACCCATTATAGCGGTAACAGATTTCATTGGAGCCATAAGATGCGATTTTCCTATGGTTATTCCAAGTGTTCTTTGTACATTTAACATTTTGAGGAGCTTTGGCTGTACCTCCAAGGACAAATCTCCAAAACCCGGGCTGAATCTTGGTCTGCAAAGAACATCGCCTTTTATCCGATTTTCTGCCTCATCCATTGCAGATTCAGCCAAGGCAGACGCAATAGCATCTGTTATAAAATATTCAGCAGTTGATATGGCAGAAAGCTTGTTTAAAAGTCGGTCAACACCTATCCCCAATGTAACAGCAAACACAAATGTCTCCTGACAACCTTTAAAATTTTTTACAAGATTTTGGCTTTCAAACTCTCCGAATC
>JAZNMD010000021.1:0-2826 GCA_045579385.1 Clostridia bacterium | reverse complement strand
TTCTTCGTAAGATTGACGAAAAAGGTATGACCGATGCCGAGTGCTATAAAAAAGCAAACATCGACCGCAAACTGTTCTCAAAAATCCGCAGTGATGTGCATTATAAGCCAAGTAAACCTACTGCAATCGCTTTTGCTATCTCACTTGAACTTTCTCTTGACGAAACCCAAGATATGCTCAAAAAGGCAGGATTTGCGCTTTCTCACAGCAATAAGTTCGATATTATAATCGAATATTTTATTAGTAAGGGCAATTACAATATCTTTGAAATCAACGAGGCACTATTTGCCTTTGACCAAAGCCTACTGGGGGCTTAATATGAACCGTGAATTTGTTTTTAATCTGTGCAAAGAGAAATATGGAACCGAGCCCGATTATCCCTTTAATGATAAGTATAACTCCGCTGTTTTGCGGCATAGCGATACCCGCAAGTGGTTTGGTATTATTCTGAATGTTTCGCCAAGGGTGTTTGGGCTTTTGGGAGATGAAAAGGTTGACGTTATCAATCTTAAAATCGACCCGATTATGATGGGCTCGTTTTTACAGGAAAAAGGAATTTTTCCTGCCTATCATATGTCAAAAACCTGTTGGATATCTGTGTTGCTTGACGGAACGGTTAGCGAAGAAACGTTGTCTTTTTTGATTGATATTAGTTTTGAACTTACCGATAAAAAGTGCAAAAAATAGTTTTGGAGCAGTAAAATGAGTGAATTTAAACGCTGTAAATGGTGCAACCTTAAAAACACTACATACATAAAATACCACGATGAAGAGTGGGGCACGCTAAATTTTAATGAGCAGTATTTATTTGAAATGCTGATTTTAGAATCTTTTCAGGCAGGGCTTTCTTGGGAATGTGTGCTTAACAAGCGTGAGGCTTTCCGCAAAGCATTTGATGGCTTTAATGCCGAAAAGATTGCGGCTTATGACGATGATAAAATCGCCGAACTTCAAAACAATAAAGATATAATCCGCAACAAACTGAAAATCAGGGCAGCGGTAAATAACGCAAAAATCTTTTTAGGAATTGAAAAAGAATACGGTAGTTTCCGTGAGTATCTAAAAGGCTTTACAGGCGAACAGCAGATTATAGAGGTGGACAAGACCACATCGCCTTTATCGGACACTTTGTCCGCCGACCTTAAAAAGCGTGGAATGAAATTTGTGGGCAGTACCATTATTTATTCTTATCTGCAGGCAATCGGCGTTATTTCCTCGCACGAGCAAGAATGTTTTATGTACAAAGGATAATTTTTATGGCAAAGACAATGAAAATCACAGCAATTCTATCGTTGCTGTTAACGGTAATTTGCACTCTATTGCATATTAAAACCGAAAATAATATTCTGCTCACGTTGGCAATTACCTTTGGAACAATCGCATACCATTTTTGTATGCGGTTACTTGTGGGCGAGGTTATAAACGCATTACTGCACAATAAAGTAGATTACAACAAAAAGTGGTTTAAGGTCGGCAAAACCGAGCTGAGTTTATACAACAAACTTAAAGTTAAGAACTGGAAAGGTAAAATGCCGACCTATGACAAATCGCTTTTTGACAGCAACGAGCATTCGTGGGATGAAATCGCACAGGCGATGTGTCAGTCGGAAATTGTTCACGAAACAATAGTTGCCTTCAGTTTTTTGCCGATTATTTCAGCCGTTTGGTTCGGTTCACTGCCTGTTTTTATCATCACATCGGTTTTATCCGCAGGGTTCGACCTTATGTTTGTTGTTATGCAAAGATATAACCGTCCGCGCATTATTAAACTAATAAAGAGATATGAGAAAGGCGTAGGTTCGAGTGAAAAATCTTTATGAAAAAAGCAAAATTAGTTTTGCTCTTACTTGGATTATCAGTTACGTCATCGGCGCAAGTTGCGCTGATGAGTTGTCAAGGCTCGTGAATATGGAGAAAAGCATAACTGTCATTTTCCTTGGCGTTATGATGGCGGTTGCTCTTCTTTGGATGAAAAAGAACGATCTTTTCCGTGAATTTGGTCTTTGCAAGGCAGAGATTAGCCCTAAAAGACTACTATACTATATTCCGCTTATCGTCATTGCATCCTGCAATCTGTGGTTCGGAGTTACGGTAAATTATAAGTGGTACATAACCGTTTTTTATATTCTCAGTATGTTGCTTGTGGGATTTTTGGAGGAGATTATTTTCCGCGGTTTCTTGTTTAAGGCAATGGCGGAAAATAATTTAAAATCTGCAATTATCGTTTCAAGCATAACCTTTGGCATCGGACATTTTGTGAACCTTATAAATGGTAGCGGTGCAGAACTGATTCCTAATATTTGTCAGGTTGTATCGGCTATTGCAATAGGCTATTTGTTTGTGGCTTTGTTCTATAAAACTAAAAACTTGTGGGCACCGATTATCGCACATGCCGTTATCAATTCGCTTAGTGCATTTGCCGTAGATGTTACGAACACACAACAAATTATTACATCCGCCGTTATATCGATTATTGCGGTAATTTATGGAACGTTTATATTAAGAAACAGAGGAAAAGCGTATGCAGAAAATTAAAATAACCGTAATGCGAAAAGCACGGTATGATGATTTGATTGAAAAATATGAAAACCCCATAGAACACGCTTGCGACTTACAAGAAGGACAAGTGTTTATATGCGACGGATGGCAAAAGCCTGAAGGATTTTGTGATAGTGCGTGGGAGAGTGTTTCGCCATTTGTTATGACACTTGCTCACGGTGGCGAAAATTTCTATGACGGATGGATGAAGAATCCAAAATCTGCAATGATTTCCTGCAATGACGGTTTCCGTCCCGTAAGTTTTTTAATTGAAGTTGTTGAATAAGG
>JAZNMD010000020.1:0-15776 GCA_045579385.1 Clostridia bacterium | reverse complement strand
CCGAACCTTCTTTTACTCTTTTTTTATTCAAGGCTTTTGCAAGCTTGTTCATGTTTTCAAGCATAGGCACAAGGTCGGCATATTTTTCTCTCAGCTGTTTGTCTCCCTTCAAAATCTTTGTCACTTTTTGGTAGGTCATTCGTGCCTTTGACTTTATAAAGCTTTTACAAATTTCAAAATCCTGAATTTCTCCATAAGGACTGATTTCCATAAAAACCGATATTGTCAGTCTTATTTCATTTGGTTTAAGACTGCACAGCTCATTTGAGAGCTGAAATGGCAGCATCGGTATAACTGTGTCTATCAAATATACGCTTGTACCACGGGCAAATGCCGCACGATCCAGCGGCGAATTTTCAACAACATAATGAGTCACATCTGCAATATGCACACCAAGCAAAAAGTTCCCGTTTTTCAAGGTTTCAAGTGAAACAGCATCGTCAAAATCCTTGGCGTCATCGCCATCAATGGTTATAATAAGGCTGTCGGTCAGGTCCTTTCGGTCTTTTAAATCCTGCTTTGAAACTGCATCGGGAATCTTTTCCATCCATCTGACCACATTAGGTGGGAACTGCGGCATTATATGAAATTCATTCAGCAAATCAACAAGCGCCATATCTTTCTCCTCATTAACAAATCACTTTTTTGTAGTTTATCCATTAAAACAAACTGTATGCCAAACTAACAAAAACCGCCCCAATATCTCGGAGCGGTATATTGTCAAAGTTCAAAACTATTCAGCCGGTGTAGCCTCTGTTCCTTCTTCCATGCTTTCCTTCTGAGCCGCAAGGTCTTCAGCAGTTATAAGGATGTTGCCATTTTCATCAACAAGGTTACCTTCCTCATCCATTGTTGCCTGAAGTGGTGCTTCTGATCCGTCTGTGCTCTCCACAGTGCTTTGAGCAGCACCGTCATCGATAACATTCTTCTTGGATGTGTTGATTGAATAAGCTGTCAAAACTATAGAACTTACGATGAACAAAATAGCAAAAACTACAGTTATCTTTTTAAGTACTGCGTCTATTGTTCTGCCCTTGTTTTTACCAAAGAACGTTTCTGCTCCTCCTGCGATGGCACCTGAAAGTCCTTGCTGCTTGCCGTGTTGCATAAGAACTACCACTATAAGCAACAAAGAAATAATAACATGAATAATAATTAAAGCTGTCTGCATTTACTTTTTTCCTCCTAAACTATATGACCAATAACCTGAAATAAGGTTACTTTTCACAACAATACGTCAATAGTATCATATATTTTTTAATTTTTCAAGTGTTTTTTGCTATTCCTGATTTTTTTTCAAGAAAACCGGAACATCAATACCGTCATCCTCACTTACCTTATTGAAAAAATCATTCTTCTGAGGAGCAGAATTCTCGGCAATCACAGGAACTTCCTCCGCCTTTTTTTCGCTCATTTCTTCACGCATCGTAGCAAAAATTCCTTTTTCTTTGCTGTTTCCGAAAATTGAAGAAGGTCTTTCAATACGAGGGGTTGTCCTGCCTTCAAAGCCTGTCGCGATAACAGTAACCTGAATTTCCTCGCCCAATGACTCATCAATAATTGCACCGATAATGATGTTTGCATCCTTATCTGCTGCCTCTGTAATAATCTCAGATGCAGTCTGAATTTCAAGAATACCCAAATCGCTGCCGCCGGTAACATTAAGTATAACGCCCTTTGCACCTGTGATGGTTGTTTCAAGCATAGGACTGTTGATAGCCTTTGTTGCTGCATCGTGAGCACGGTTTTCGCCTGTTGCTTTACCGATACCCATATGAGCATAGCCTGTGTTCTTCATAATCGTCTTAACATCAGCAAAGTCCAGGCTGATAAGACCGGGTCTTGAGATGAGATCAGAAATACCCTGAACACCTTGTCTTAACACATCGTCAGCCATTTTAAATGACTCAGTAAGTGGGGTTTTGTTCTCAGCAATGGCAAGAAGCTTGTCATTGGGAATAACCACCAATGTGTCAACACAAGATTTCAAATTTTCAATTCCTATAGTAGAATTCTTTGCACGCATTGCACCTTCAAACCAGAAAGGCTTTGTAACTATACCAACGGTAAGAATTCCCATCTCCTTTGCAATTTCTGCAACGATAGGTGCCGCACCTGTACCAGTTCCGCCGCCCATACCTGCTGTAACGAATACCATATCAGCATCCTGGATAGCAAGTGCAATCTCATCACGGCTTTCCTCAGCTGCTTTTGCACCGATTTCGGGCACAGCGCCTGCACCGAGGCCCTTAGTAAGCTTTGCACCAATCTGAATTTTTTGAGTAGCCTTTGAAAGCGTCAAATCCTGTCTGTCTGTATTAACTGCTATAAACTCAACGCATTTTACTTCCGCGTCAATCATTCTGTTAACTGCATTATTTCCGCCACCACCGACACCAACAACTTTTATTTTTGCCGGGCTTGTAGTTTCAGTATCAAACTCAAACAAAATAACTCCTCCTAACTATATCAATCATAATTGTATACGTATATTTAGTATAACATCATAAAAAAATTTTGTAAATAGTAATTTTAAAATTTATTCACTTTTTGCTATAATTTTTTATTATATGTCATAGCTAACAGTTTTCATCAAGCTCTTCCGCAAATATTTCTTCTGTTTCGTCTATGGGCTTTGCCTGCTCAAGCCTCAGGCGACTTTCCCGCTCTTTTTCCACAGTTCTTCTTTCAAAATATTTGTCAATAGTGCGTCTTCTTATTGCGGCCATATTATTAAACATCCTGACGCCGAAAACGATCAGCACAGCAAATGAAAGGTTCATTCCCAAAAGATTTCCTATAAAGGTAAGGAATATACCAAATATTGCATTTGATATAAGACCTATCATAAAAACACTTATATTAAATTTTTTGTTTATATTCGCCAAAAGTCCGCCCATAACTGAATCAAGTGCTGCAATCAAAGCTACCGCAAGATATGAAACCATCGACGAACTTAAGTTATATGGTATGAAAATTCCTAAGAATATGCCAACTAATACTGCCAAAACAAAAAACATTAATTCGTCACCTCCGCCTCAACGGGAACAGGCTGAGCATACTTAAAAGTGCTTGCCCCCTTGTACTTCTTTATTACCAGCTTGTTACTCTTTTTTATTCCTGCTTCAACGCCATAAAAATTAGCTTGTTCAACCACGCCGCCCGGCATTCTTAACGCATTTTCCAGTGTGTCAGGGTTTCCTATTGCTTTTATTTCAAAAGGAGCCGCCTGCTTTGTGTTGTTTACACTAACCGTCGGGCCTACGCATCTTATTTCACTTGTTGCCAGAATTCTTTCATCATTCAAAGACAAAGCTTCCGCACCCGCTGCACGCAGTTCATTAAGTATGGTAAGCAGATATGAATCATGAACAATTCCGTAGCCATCTTCGTATACCACGCCAAGGTCCTGAGGGTTGCCATCTTTTATGGTTACAATTATGCCATTACCTGATACGTCAGTAAGACCCGCAATTGTTTCAGCACGTATAAGCTCTTCCTTAAGAATTTTTGCAGCACCGCCGCTTGCCGATACTTGCTCTCTGTATTTTGTCAAATCGTTTTGAAGTTCTGCAACCTGCTGTATAAGCTTTTCATTTTTTTCAAGTTCTGCTTTATACTCCTGTTGCAATGTCTCAACACGATTAGACAATTGCCCGTCTACTGCGTTTTTCTTTCTTACGCCCTTTATTTGCCATGTAACCGCGAATACAAGAATCAGTATTACTACCGACATTGATATTTGAAATTTTTGTTTTTTCTCTATATTCATTATTCCTCACCCTCTTGTGTGTTTGTATCCTCACGGACAACTGTCACATCCTGCTGTTTTTCATCCTGATTGGCATTCTCCGGGTTTTGCGCCGGTTCACTCCCGTTTTGAGCAGTCTCTTCTTCTGTAATTTCCTCATCCGTCTTTGCTTCCCCTAAAACATCTTCCGTCATCGGCTCGACATAAAGGGTGTCTCCCCGATAATCAAGGATTGCTTTTTCATAATCAGAGAGGTTGTCCGAAATAACCTTTTTGACAAAAGTCAGCTTGTACTCCATTTTTTCATAGTCGCCCAATTTTATATGTAATCTGTCTTCATAATCAAGCATTATGTCTGAAAGGTCCCCAGCACTGAGCTTGGTTACTTTTTGTATCATCCCCAGCTTGTCCAGTATTTCAATACATTCGTAAGTTTTATTGTGAACAGCATCTTTATGATTATTAATATATCCGCCTGCCACCATCTCTGCAGGGACAAATCCTTCCAGTCTTATTACACCTGTCATCTCGTCTTTTTTTGTGGAGTCCAAAGTTTTTATTATCCGCCCATTTTTGTCTGTAACAACAAGCAAGCCGCCACTTTCAGCGTATGCTACAGGCTGGGACTCCCTTACCCATATTTTTATTTTATCAGGAAAAAGCCTTCTTACATTACATTCGGCTATCAGGGGGTTATCACTCAGCTTACTTTTCATATCTTTGACGCTCATAGTAAAAACATTGACACCCTTTTTTGCACCGGCAATTTCAATAATTTTTTCCTCACTCAGTTCCTGCTGACCGACACATATTATTGTTTCAACGTTGAAAAATGGTGCTTTAAGAACAGTAAAAATAACTCCTGTACACAAAAAGACAAACAAAAACGTCACAAGTCGTCTTTTTGCCTTGTTGCGTTTTTTCTTTTTTATAAGTTGTCTTTTCTTATCAAGCGGTTGATTCGAAGTAGCCAAGCTTTCCCCTCCCTCCTGTGTTTTTTCAGGGGGCAGGTTCAAAACCCGCCCCTTTTTTCTCATATTCTCCTGATTGAAGCACCCAAAGCTTCAAATGCATTTTCAATTTTTTCATAACCTCTGTCTATATGCTCCACACCACTTATCACAGTGTCCCCTATTGCAGAGAGTCCTGCCACGACCAATGCCGCTCCGCCTCTTAAATCCTGAGCCTCGATATCTGCGCCCTGAATAAAATTACAGCCCGTAACTGCAGCAAGTCTGCCATCTACTATAATATCTGCCCCCATTTTAAGAAGCTCGGAAACGTGCTTATATCTGCTTTCAAATATATTTTCCACAAACACAGTGGTCCCCTCTGCACTTGACAGTGCCGCCATAAAAAGAGCTTGTGCATCTGTCGGAAATCCCGGATAAGGCGACGTCATTACCTTGCCGAATCCTGAAATCCTCTCATTACATTTTATTCTGACGTAATCCTTGCCCGTATCTATTTTGCATCCTGCCCCTGAAAGCATTGAAAGCATAATTCCCAGATGCTCTGGGTCTGTATTCTTAAGAAGTACATCTCCGCCACATGCTGCAACAGCACAAAGCACAGTGGCATCAAAAATTCTATCGGACATTATATTATAACGCACTTTTTCTAATTTTTCAACACCTATTATGTGAATTGTTTCGGTTCCTGCACCGGAAATTTTTGCCCCCATACTGTTTAGAAATCTTTGGAGGTCCGTAATTTCCGGCTCTCTGGCGGCGTTTACTATTGTAATCTCCGCATCTGATACCGCACCAAGCAACATAACATTTTCGGTTGCTCCGACGCTTGGAAACAAAAGATTTATTCTGTCAGACTTTAGTCCATCATTTTTGCAGTAGATGTTTCCCCCTATCTCCTCCACCGACACGCCCAGCTGTCTGAAAGATTTAAGATGCAAATCGATGGGTCTTAATCCTATACTGCATCCTCCCGGATAAGAAACCACTGCCTTTTTCATTCTTGAAAGAAGAGGACCCAGGAATAAAACCGAGGACCTCATACTTGCCATCATTTGTCGTGGGATTTCCCATTTATGTATACCTGCAGCATTGACAGTTGCTGTGTGGTTATCATATACAGCTTCTGCTCCCAGCCATTTAATTATCTCAAGCGCAGATTCCACATCGCTAAGATGCGGACAATTGCCAAGGACACACTCACTATCACTTAATGCAGTGGCCGCTAAAATCGGCAAGGCCGCATTTTTTGACCCTTGAGAGCATACCTCGCCTTTCAGCCTTTTCCCTCCGCTTATTGCAATTTTACTCACGGTAACACCTCCAAGTTATGCGGGGTATCCCCGCCACACTTCCATACTATGTGTATCTCCCTGAATGTGTTACTTGTGAATTTTTATTTTTTCTTTTCTTCTATCAGTTCTTTAAGTATGCTGTAAATCTTATCTGTTGCATCTTTTATACCAATCTTAGCTGATGCCTTTCTCATTTTTTCAAGTGTTTCAGGATGTTCCAGTATCTCCTCAGCAGCACTTTTTAACGCCTTGAGCGACAAATCCTTTTCGCATATAACAACCGCACCGCCTGATTTTTCAACTGCACGAGCATTGTGTTCCTGATGGTTTCCCGCAACATAAGGCGACGGAATAAGGATTGCCGCCTTTCCCAAAGCTGTCATTTCGCTGACTGAGCCTCCTGAACGGGCGATTATAACATCTGCCGCATTAAGGCATAAATCCATATCATAAATGTATTCTGACACACGGATTTCAGGATACTTTTCCAAATTAATTCCGTTTTTCCTAAACTGTGTCATAACCTCATCATAGTGATTATTCTTGCCCGTAGACATTATAATCTGATATTTTCTTTCATCTGCGATGCCTGAAATCCAATCAACAGCAACCTGATTGATTTTTTCAGCGCCAAGGCTTCCCCCGAAAATCAAAACCGTGGGTTTTGTGTCCATACCAAGCTGTTTTTTTGCATTTCCCTGGTCAAGTGAAAGAATCGACGGACGGACAGGGTTCCCCGTTACCTCAATCCTGCAGTTCTTTTTGAGAAAGTTCCTGGCATCTCCCATTCCCAATGCAACAACATTGACAATACCCGAAAGCAGCCTTACCGTAACCCCGGGAAACGCATTCGCCTCGTGTATCAGCGTCGGAATTTTTTTCATTGCCGCCGCCAAAAGCACAGGGCCTGAAACATACCCTCCCGTTCCGACAACCGCATCCGGCTTAAACTCTTTTATTATTTTCATTGCACGATTTGTGCCTGCAATTATCTCGGATGCAACCTTTACGTTTGAAAAACTTAACGAACGTTTAAATCCGTGTATCTTAATAAACTCTATCTTATACCCTTGCTTGGGTATAAGTGTACTTTCCATTCCCTCTTTGGTGCCGATAAATAAAAACTCGCTGTCAGGCTCTTTTTGCTTTATGAAATTTGCTATGGCAATTGCAGGGTTTATATGCCCCGCAGTTCCGCCGCCTGCAAACAGAATTTTCATAAAATCTGCACATCCTTTCCTTGAAATCAGTCCAACTTTATTTAAGCTTTATCTTGCTTTGCCCTGAGATATTAAGGACAATTCCCATCTCTGCCATAGTTATCGCAAGTGCGGTTCCTCCGTAGCTGAAAAATGGTAGTGGCATACCCGTAACAGGCATTGAAGACGTTACAACCGCTATGTTTATTATTGCCTGAAGGGCTATCATTGCTATAATTCCCGTTGCCAGAAGTGTTCCAAACAAATCAGGAGCATTGAGGGCTATCTTAATCCCCCTGACAATAAGAAACACAAACATAAGTGCGACTAAAATTGCACCCAGAAGGCCAAACTCCTCTGCAAGAATTGCAAATATAAAATCATTTTGTGGTTCGGGAATATTCATATACTTTTGTCTGCTTTGTCCAAGTCCCGTTCCAAAAATTCCGCCTGAGCCTATTGCATAAAGCGACTGAACTATCTGCCATCCGCTGCCCTGGATATCTTCAAAAGGATCAAGGAAGGTTGTCACTCTGGCAAGTCGGTAAGGAGCTTTTATTATCATAAGAGCAACAACCGGCAGTGCACAGCATCCCATAACAAGAAAATGTCGTATCCTTGCCCCTGCCACAAGCAACAAAACGCAGGCCGTCAAAGCAATCAGCATTGTACAGCTGAAATGTGGCTCCATCATAATTATAAGAGCTATTGCACCTATTATTAAAATATAAAGGAAAAATACACTGAATTTGTCAAGTTCCTTGTAATTTCTCGAAAGACTATATGAAAAAAATATAATTGTTGCAATCTTTGCAACCTCAGATGGCTGAAAGTTTATCGGTCCTATATAAATCCATCTTCGTGCATCATTTATTTTTCTTCCTATACCGGGCACCAACACCAAAACAAGCAGTAACATACTTACCGCAAGCAACAAAAACGCCCATTTTTTAAGTTTGCGGTAGTCAAAATTTGCTGTAACAAACATTCCTACACTTCCAAGGCAAGCCCACATAAGCTGCTTTTTGAAATAATAGAAGCTATCATTGTTTGTTGCACTGCTTGCGAATGCTATCGGACTGCTTGCACTAAGCACCATCAAAAGTCCAAACGCCAACAAAATATAAATTGCCGCCAGAAACTGTGTGTCGACATTTTTTATAATTGCACCAAATTTATTAGCATTTACATCCAAAGAACGTCGCTCATGAGGCAAGGTTTGTTTGCGGGTAGTTCTTCTTGGGTCTCTTTTCAATTCGCCACACCGTCCCTTCAATAAAAATTTCTTCTTTATGCCCAGCTTCCGATAAGGCAAAGGAGTGCTGTAACAGCAGAAAATACTGCCACTATTTTGCGTTCACTCCATCCACACATTTCAAAATGATGGTGTATGGGACTCATTTTAAATATACGCTTGCCTGTCTTCTTAAAATAAGTTACCTGTATTATTACAGAAAGAGCTTCTGCCACATATACAAAGCCCACTATAAGCAAAGCTATCGGATTTTTCATAAATATAGCCATTGCCGCAATGGCGCCCCCCAAAAACAACGAGCCTGTATCACCCATAAACACTTTGGCAGGAAATTTATTATAAATCAAAAATCCCAGAATTCCTCCAACCAATGCAGCCGCAAAGGTTGCAACAGAAGGTACACCTTTTATGTTTGCCAGAACAAGATAAAAAATTGAAACAACCAAAGTAACTGTACCTGCCAGACCGTCAAGACCATCCGTAAGGTTCACGCTGTTTACAGCTGCCAGCATTACAATAATTATAAACGGAATGTAAATCAAATATCCTGCTGTAAACATTTTTCCGGTAAAAGGAATTATTATACTTGTGTCAACCACACCACTTGCCACAAGCCATACTCCAAAAATCAACGCTACCAAAAACTGAAGTGCAAACTTGTGTGAGGCACGAAGGCCAAGATTGCGTTTTAAAATTACTTTTATGTAATCATCTATAAACCCGATTACCCCAAAAGCGCACGCAGCAATAAGCATTGCAAGCACCTCGGTATTATCTTTTCTTTTACCGGGAATATGAACAAAAAGTCCAAGCAGAGAGGCAATCACTGTTGAAGCAATAAAAATAAAGCCTCCCATTGTGGGTGTTCCCGACTTTTTCTTGTGCCACGCAGGCCCTTCTTCACGGATTTCCTGCCCGAATTTCAGCATATGCAGAAACGGAATCAGGAACACGCCGGCAACAGCCGCCAGCACAAAAGAAACTCCTATAATCACAAACAAACTACTCATTTTATCCTCCGCTAAACTTTAATCCCCGGATACCTTACGCCTTATCGTTTTCGGCAACAAAATCCGCTAATTCCTCAAGTCTCATTCCGCGCGAACCCTTGAAAAGCACCACGTCATTAGGCTTTAAAATTTCCATTATATGCTCCTTGGTTGTGTTGTTATCATAAAACATATATAATTCTGAAGAGTTAAATCCATTATCTATTGCCCCTTCGACAACAGACTTTGAATTTGCCCCAACAGCAATTAAACAATCAACACCATATTCGCAGCATAAACCGCCCACACTTCTGTGAGCCTCCTCTACGTAATCGCCCAGTTCAAGCATATCTCCCAAAACAGCTACCCGTCTTGACGAAGCATCCTTTGTCTTTGGTTTTGTTACAGAAAGCACCTCAAGCCCTGATTTCATTGATGTCGGGCTAGCGTTATAGCAATCCTTAATTATTACCATACTTTCAAGTATAGCAACATCCTGCCTCATACCCGTAGGTTTAAACGCTGCCACACCCCTTATTATTTCTTCCATAGTCATATTGTAAAGAAATCCTGTCAGTATTGCCGCCAGGGCATTGTAAACATGATGAAGTCCCGGCACGTTTATCCTGAACGTATAATCTGTGCCATCAACCATCACATTAAATTCTGTATACTCGGGCATTTTTTTGATATTTGTTGCTGTGATATCGCAATTTGGATTTTCGATACCATACATCAAACATTCAAATGGGATGTTGTCGACTGCATTTTTTAGGAATTCATCGTCTCCGTTTAATATAACTGTGCCTCCCGCTGAAACACCATCAAGAATCTCAAGCTTAGCCTTTAAGATATTTTCCCTTGAGCCAAGATGTTCAATATGTGAATACCCTATGTTTGTAAGCACTGCTGTCTCCGGCATAGCAATATGGGAAAGGCGCGAAATCTCTCCGAAAGCACTCATCCCCATTTCAAAAACCGCTATTTCAGTATCGTTATCAATCCTGAACGCAGTGAGCGGAAGTCCTATTTCATTATTGAAGTTTCCTTCTGTCTTCAATGTTCTGTAGCGTTCATTCAAAACCCCTGCTATCATATCCTTGGTGCTGGTTTTTCCCACACTTCCCGTTATAGCCACGGAGGGAATACTAAAAAGTCTGCGATAATACGCTGCGATACTGCGTAAAGCGGCATAGGAATCTTCGACCTCTATAACAGGAAAACCCTTGGGGTTTTCAAATCCTTTATTTACTACACAACAAACTGCCCCAAGCTCGTAGCTTTGAGCAACAAAATTATGTCCGTCAAATTTTTCTCCCTTAAGTGCAATAAACACCGCACCATCACAAATCTTGCGGCTGTCTGTGACAATGTCTGAGATAGCCACCTCAGCGTGGCAGTTTTTCAGGTTTCCGTTTGCTGCCTCTGCAAGCTGCTTAAGGCTCATCATTTTTTCCAATATATCACAACCTATCCTTCAGAAGAATCTATCAGTTTAAGAACTATTTCTCTTTCATCAAACACAATTGTTCTGTCATTTAAAATCTGATAAAGCTCGTGTCCCTTGCCGGCAAGCAGTATTATATCATCCTTGCGTGCGTTATCCAAAGCAAACTCTATTGCCCCGAATCTGTTTTCAACCACTTTGTATTCACAATCTGTTTCTTTTATCCCTGCCAGAATATCCTCAATTATTGCTGCCGGGTTTTCTGTACGTGGATTATCACTTGTAACAACGCAAAAATCTGACAATTCGCCTGCAATCTTTCCCATCTTGGGTCTTTTGGTTTTGTCACGGTCACCGCCGCAACCAAAAACCGTAATAATCCTTGCCTTTGCAAAGTCTCTGATGGTATTTAAAATATTATCAAGTCCGTCCGGAGTATGAGCATAATCAATTATGACAGTGTAATCTGTGTTGGTTTTAACAACTTCAATTCTACCCTTAACACCCGAAGCACTTTTTAACCCTTCTACTATTTGTGTGAGTGAAAGTTCAAGTCCCAGGCAGCAGCCAATAGCGGTAAGAGCATTATATACCGAGAATTTACCCGGTATAGCAAGCTCCGCCTTTGCCTTTTGGTTGTTATAGGAAACGTCAAAAGAGACCCCATCTGCCTTATATTCAATATTTTCAGCAAATATGCCCACATTTTCTTTTGTACTATAGCTTATACAATTGTTTTTGCAGCTTTCAGCAAATTCTTTAAAAGCTCCGTCATCAAAATTCAGAACACCTGTCTTGCTCATACCTAAAAGCAATGTTTTTGCTTTTATATAGTTTTCCATAGTTTCGTGAAAATCCAGATGGTCCTGTGTAACATTTGTAAATGCACCAACATCAAATTCACAAGCGGCAACACGGTCAAGAGACAACGAATGTGAGGAAACCTCCATAACCACAGTATCCACTTTCTCTTCTGCCATCCGGGCAAAAAGCTCCATGAGCTCAAGTGAATCAGGTGTGGTATGATGAGATGGAATCACTTCATCTCCTATCATATTCTGATTTGTTCCTATCAGACCAACCTTCTGCCCGCAATTTTCAAGTATTGCCTTGACAAGATAAGTACTTGTGGTCTTTCCGTTTGTTCCCGTTATGCCGACAAGTTTGAATTTTTTGAATGGGTAGTCAAAGTATTCTGCAGCCATATAAGCAAAGGCAAGCCTTGTATTTTCAACATATGCCACTGTTACAGCTGTATCTTCAATAAGCTTTTCGGCAACAATTGCAACAGCACCTTTTTCAAGTGCATCAGAAACATACTTATGCCCGTCGGTTTTAAAGCCGCTTATGCACACAAACACATCTCCGGGTTTGACTTCAGCAGAATTGAATGCAATTCCCGAAACCTTAATATCAATATTTCCCTGCACATTTAAAACTTCAGTATTTGCAAGCAGTTTTGACAAAGTCATTATCTTGCCCTCCTTATTACAGCATCAATCCCTTATTTCAGTAAACCTGAAATCAAGTGTAACAATGGTTCCCGGTTCAACTACGGTACCCGCTACCGGTGACTGTTCGGTGCAGACCGCAGTTCCTCCCGCTGTGGAAAGTCCTCTTATTCTCACATTAAGTCCTGCGTTTATTATTCCTTTATTGGCTTCTGAGCCATAACACCCGACAACATTTGGGATGGTTACAGTTTTTTTGCTTTCCGACCCCTCGGTATACGCAACAACCTTGGAGTTTCGTGAAAGCTTTGAATAAGCCTTTGGTACCTGGTCTAAAATTATATCGCCATCGCCCTTTATGGTAATCGAAACGCCTACATCTTTAAGAATTTTTTCTGCTTCCTTACGGGTTTTTCCCGAAATATCGGGCACCGTTATATCTATAAGAGAAAGCTCTTCCTGCGTATATTCAGGCTCAAAACCCATATACTGCAGACTTTCAGATAAGATATTTTTAACCACAGGCGCCGCAATCAGACCGCCGTAGTAAGTATTCCCCACGGGCGGCTGGTCAAGTACAACCAGGCAGGCAATCTGGGGGTCATCAGCAGGTGCAAAACCTATAAACGATGCTACATATTTGCCCTCGCCACGAGGCTGTTTTTCAGATGTACCTGTTTTACCTGCAATGCGATAACCTGCAACATAAGCATTGTGGCCGCCACCCTTTGAAACAACAGATTCAAGGATTTCGCACATTGTTTTGCTTGTTTCCTTTGAAATAATCTGTCTTACTATGGTTGGATTGTATTCCTCGATAACATTCTGTTCTTCATCTACCAGTTGTTTTACAAGATGTGGTTTCATAAGATTTCCGCCATTTGCAACAGCTGAAACCATTGTAATCATCTGCAAAGGTGTTACATTAAAGCTCTGTCCGAAAGAAGATGTTGCAAGGTCAATTTCCTTGAAGTTGTCAGCTGAATGGATTATACCGGTAGTTTCGCCCGGTAATTCTATGCCCGTCTTTTCGTTAAATCCAAAACCTTTGAGGTATTGCATAAATCTTTCACGTCCAACCCTTGCACCCACCTCAATGAACACGGGGTTACAGGAGTTCTGAACGCCCTGGACAAAGCTTTCTGCCCCGTGTCCATTTCGATTTGCACAGTGAATTGTACGGTCTGCTACCTTAATTGACCCTCCGCAATAAAAGTGGTCATTAAGTCCGACAACATTCTCTTCAAGAGCCATTGAAGCTACTGCTACTTTAAACGTAGACCCTGGCTCGTAGGAATCAACTACCGCCTTGTTACGTCTTAAAAACTGTGTTACCTCTGTGATTTTTGCATTGTATTCTGAGCCTTCAAGAACGTCAAGCTCTTTAAGTATATCAGGATATCTTTCTTCAACCGCCTCAGTAACCGCAAATGGCTGATTAAGGTCATAGTCAGGTTTTGTTGCCATTGCAAGAATTTCGCCTGTCTTTACATCCATAACAATAGCAGCTGCGCCCTCTTCAAGCTGATTTTCAATTCTGGCGTTTTCAAGGTGTTTCTCGGTAAAATGCTGTATTGTTTCATCTATAGTCAAGACAACACTTTTCCCGTCCTGAGCCGCATAGTAGCTTTCATAGTTGTCAGGGATTTCCTTCCCTGCACTTTTATTGGCAGAAACAATTCTCCCCGGCACGCCTTTAAGCTGCTCGTTGTAGACCATTTCTATACCTTCAAGTCCCACATTGTCATTGCCGACAAAGCCTATAACCTGAGACGCAAAATTTCCGTAAGGATAGTACCTTTTTGTATCCTCCGAAAATTTGATCCCATCCAGACGGTACTCTGCAATATATGCACGGACTGCATCAGCACTGTCTTTTTCGACTTTTCTTTTTATATATTCAAAATTAGACTCCTTATTTATTTTTTTAAGGACATCTTCCTTATTAAGTTCCAGAATTTCAGCCAGTTTTTCAGCTATCTGCTCGGGCGTCTGCTTTGTGTTCCCCCTTACATTTTTAGGAGTTATACTTATTGTCTCAACACTAAGATTATTCGCCAGAACTTTCATATTCCTGTCATAAATAATTCCCCTTTTGGGAGTTATTATATTATCACTTGTCTGTTGTTCTCTTGCTGCAAAAGATAAACGTTCCCCGTCGACAATCTGAAGCCAGGCAACTCTTACCACTAAAAGAAAAAAAATCACAATTGCTGCTGCAAGCAGAAAAATGATTCTCTTTCGTTGTTTAAATGTACTTTGCTCGTCGTGCACAATAATACCTCCAAACGCCTTAACCGTTTCGGTCTATGCAATTTTATTCAGTTTTAAATTCGCTTAAATAACAGTCGGTAAAACGCATTAGCGTTTCAGTTTGCGAGATATTGCAAACCATTATGAAAATTTCATTTTCATAAACCTGCATTATTGCAATAAGTTGAGTGTACCAGTAATTATACCAGGTGCTCCCATACCTGCAAATGTCCCTTCTTCCTTGTGTTTTTCATCTTTTTTGCTTTCTGCAAAATCGTCCATCTCTAAATCAACATAAAACATCTGATAACGTTCCGGTTTTACCATTCCAAATTTCTCGCCGGCAACTGTCTGCAGTTCCTTTAGATCAACAGCCTTGTCAATTTTAACCTGAATCGCCTGATTGCTTGCAACAATACTATTATATTCATCAACAAGCTTCGATATTTCATTATCGGCCTCATTTATTGCAACATATCCGCTTGCAACAGTAAAAGCCATAGCAAAACAAAGGATAACCAGCAAAACATTGCTGAATTTGGCTTTAGCTTTTGCCCGAGGAGCAGCTTTGGCTTTTATAATTTTTAAATCAGGTTCCTTATTTTCTTTCCGAAGTTCTTTTTGCAAATCACGTCCATACATACTGTCAAATTCGCTCAGCTTCCTTGCTGTGCTTGTATTGTATCCATATAAATTTGCCACGCTCAGAACTCCCTTCCTATATTTTTTTAACCGCCCTCAGCTTTGCACTGTGGGCACGCATATTTCTTTCTAATTCCGCTTCTTCCGACACTATCGGTTTGCGAGTTACAACTTTTACCTTAGGCTTATTTCCACACACACATACCGGAAAATCTTTTGGGCAAGTACATCCCTCTGATAATTTCTGGAATGTTCTTTTTACTATTCTGTCCTCAAGTGAGTGGAAAGTTATTATCGAAAGAACGCCCCCCGGTTTCAGTACGTCGACGAAATCATTTATAGCATCTTCCAGTATCCCAAGTTCATTGTTTACTTCAATTCTTATTGCCTGAAAAGTTCTTTTTGCAGGATGCTTGTCCGCAAATCTCATTTTTGCCGGAATTGCTTTTTTAATTATGTCAGACAATTGAAATGTAGTTTTAATCTCGTCAGCTTGTCTTTCCTTGACGATTTCTTTTGCAAT
>JAZNMD010000019.1:0-2057 GCA_045579385.1 Clostridia bacterium | reverse complement strand
ACACCATCGGAGCGGCATTTTTATACCGTGCCGAGGCGGCATATATCCTGGTCGATTATTCAAAATTCAAGACGAATTTAGAAGATTATGACTATTGGATGCGGATGAATTCTCTGCTTAAAATTGAACACACCGACGAGCTTAAACCGCTTTATTTATATCGCATTCACGAAGATTCGCTGACAGCACATGATCGTCAATTGGGTATAACTAAAAATCGTTACAAGCTGATGGTGCTTGATGATTTCAGACGCGATTTTTATATGTCGGGACTTGTGTGGATTGTGGAGACGGAGAATGAAGAAAATCCGTATTACAAGGACTTTGTAAAAAAAGCAGAAGAGCTCGGGAATATGGTTATCTCTCGAGAAGCGGCACTTGATTGCTGTGCTGCGGAGCGCTATTCCTGTTTTTGTTATGTGTATTTTGGCTCTTGTCCTGCGCCTGAGAAAATAGACCAAATGAGTCGCTTTTCAGGGATGGTTCTTGTATCAGACAGCGGTGCGGCAAACAATGCAGAGCACTTTGATATCTGCATTACAACCGATGAAAATGAGCCTTTGACAAAGCTTCCTGATTACAAGGGATGGTTCAGGGCGACGGATGGCAGAGCGATTTTTGACCTTGCGGAATCAAAGCTCAAAAACGACATATTATACCATCTTGAAAGTATAATTGATGACCATCCCGAGTACGAAAAAAAGATGTCCATCATAATTTGCACATACTTAAGAGGCGAAAAGTTAGTTGACGCTATCTGGTCGGTTATCAGGCAGTCGCTCAGCAAAAAAGAATATGAAATTATAATTGTTGACAATGCCCCGTTCACCTCAGGGATAAAAGGCGTTGTTGAGGATTTTAAGGAAAAATACAGCGAGTATCAGGGATTTATAAGATATATAGGAGTTCCGCAAAAGGGTCTTTCCTATGCCCGCAACGCAGGTATGTGGAATGCGGCGGGAGAATATCTTTTGTTTTTGGATGATGATGTTCTTGCTGACTATTATTTGCTTGAAGAAATTTACAGCGGGTTTAAATATCATCCTGAGGTTGGAATTGTAGGCGGACAGATTATTCTGGACAAACCGTTCCCCACACCCAAGGTGGTGCGAAAGGGATGGGAAAGCCTTTGGAGTCAGTTTAAAATTGCGGGCAATACTTTCAGGGAGGTCAACCAGCAGTTTGAGTTCCCTTATGGTGCAAACTATGGCGTCAGACGAACTGCAATTCAACGCATAGGGGGATTCCGTATGTGTTATGGCAGAGTCGGGAACGACTTTGCAGGTGGCGAAGAAACCGCACTTGCCTTCAAAATGCTTGAGATTGGGTACAAGATAGGGCTTCAGCCAAGAGCAAAGGTGCTTCACAGGGTGGATGTTTCCCGCTTTACCACGGAGCATATAAGAAAAACAATTATGGCAGGAATAATCACAACCTATCGGTTTTTTATTGATTTGCACACCTCTATTGGCTGGACAAAACGTTATGTGAGAAACCAGATAAGAATTACAAACCGTGAAATAGCTGTGCTTACCAAGAGAGGTGCAGATTCGTTGGATATTTACTTTAAAAAGAGTTATCTTGAAGCGTGGGAAAGACTTCTTGAATATATGGATGAAATTTATGAGGAGGATTGATTAAATGCTTGATTTGCTTAAAAAGCTTATCCGAGGGGCGAGAAAACCCGAAAGCAAGCCGCTTAATCTATACCAATACAAATTTATAAGATATATGGAGGAAAGGGAAAAAACATATCCCTTGCCTCTTTCGAAGGTACATGTGCCGCAGATTGATGACCTTGTGTCGGTTATTCTCCCCGTATACAATGGCGGAGATATATTGGCGGATTCCATCCGCTCGGTTCTGGAGCAGACCTACAAAAATTTTGAACTGATTATTATCAACGATGGCTCCAAGGACAATTCCCTTGAAATTGCAAGGGAATTTGCGAAAGAGGATGAAAGGATAAGGGTTCTTACCCAGGAAAACAAAAAAATTCCGCGAACACTTTCCCGTGGATTTCGTGAAGCCAGAGGCGAGTTTCTTACATGGACCTC
>JAZNMD010000018.1:0-2218 GCA_045579385.1 Clostridia bacterium | reverse complement strand
ATTATCAACCTCGCTGCAACCCCTTTTGAGGCGCAACAGGGATATAATATAGCATCGAACAGAAACTTTGCAAACCGTTTTTGAACTTTTTTTGAACTTTTTTGAGGTTTTTGGGCAGTTGACGATTGTAAAACTAAACGCACCACCTTAAAATGGCAGAGGTGCATTTAGTCTTACAAATCCAACCGGTGCATTTAGTCTTGCAAACGTTTCATGAAGAAAAATACTTAATTTGAGGGTAAAGTATATGAATATCCGGAGAACGCACCACCCCCACCGGGTGCACCCGGTGGGGGTGGTGCGTTTAGTCTTACAAATTAAAAGGAGGTTTTATGGGACATTTAACCGCAGATGAAAGACGTCGTTTGGAAACTCTTTTGAATCGAGGCGAGAGTTTTCGCTCAATTGCCGAAATTTTGGGAAAATCTCATTCGACGATTTCAAGAGAAATCCGCAAGCACCGAACAACCAGTTTTAAGGCAGTATCACCGTACATCTTGAACAATTGCACATATCGCAGCAAGTGTTCAGTTGAAAAATTATGCAGAACTCCATCTCAACATTGCAAAAAGAAGTGCAGTGCTTGCACATTGGTATCCTGTAATAAAGTATGTACGAAGTTTGAGTTAGAGGAATGTCCAACTCTTTTACGCTCACCTTGGGTGTGTAATGGCTGTAAAGTTGAAAGGCGTTGTTCCCTTACAAAATATTACTACATCGCAGAAAAGGCAGAGCAAAAGTACAAATCATTGTTGAAGTCAGCCAGAAAAGGAATAAATTTGACGGAAGATGAATTAAAGCAAGTCAGTGATATTATTGATGCAGGAACAAGCAGAGGACAATCCGTCCATCATATTTTGCAGGCCAACGCAAACTGTTTTACAATTTGCGAGAAAACTGTCTATACTCTGATCAATACAGGAGCGATAAAAACAAAACGGCACGATTTGCCGGTTGCTTGCTGCAGAAAAAAGCGGAAATGCAAGGCTGTTGAGCATAAAATCAACACAAAGTGCCGCCTTAATCGGTCTTTTGAGGATTTTAAGAACTTTTTGCATAATAATCCCGGAATTCCAGTAGTGGAGATGGATACTGTCATAGGAAAACCCGGCCAAAAAGCTCTTTTAACAATGCATTTCAACAATTGCGGCATGATGCTCGCTTTTATCAGAGAAGCAAACAATGCGCAAACAGTCATTGAAATATTCGACCATTTGGAAAAATCTCTTGGATTGGAAATGTTTCAAAAGATGTTCCCGGTTATTTTAACGGATAATGGTTCTGAATTCTCCAATCCCGATGCGCTCGAACAATGTTGTGATAAAAAACAAAAGCGGACAAAGGTTTTCTATTGTGATCCATATTCATCATGGCAAAAGCCCCATGTAGAAAATAATCACACAAATTTAAGAAAAATTTTACCGAAGGGAAAATCTTTCAATAACCTGACTCAAGCTGATGTAGATAAAATTATATCACATCTGAACTCATACAACAGAAAAAGTTTTAACAACAAAACTGCATTGGAAATGTTCGCTGTCATTTATGGCAAGGAGGTAATTCAAAAACTGAATATCGAAGAAATTCATCCCAATCTGGTTATAATGACTCCCGATTTGATCGGCTGATATTAAAAAAGAGTCTCTCCCGCAACTGGTGGTGCGTTTAGTATGTCCGAAAAACTAAAACGACGTTCCACCACGGATTTTTATACCCTGATTTACAGGTTTGTAAGACTAAACGCACCGTTTGTAACAGTAAATGCACCATTTGTAAGACTAAACGCACCACTTTTTATAGTTTGTAAGACTAAACGCACCGCCCAGATTAATTGATACCCTCAAACTTGACTAAATGGTGCATTTACTTTTACAATTCACGAGTTTTTTCACATATTTTTTTTCGTAATTTCTGCGTTGCCGTCCTTTTTTTGTAAATAATTTTAAGATAAAAGTCGAAAGTGGACTTGAAAAAACTTAAAACGGGTGTATGTTATATGCTCGTAAATTTATGATTTTTGAAAAGATTACAATATAAACATAAAGGATAAGAGAAAATGAAACGTACTTTTCAGCCCTCAAATCGTAAGCGCAAACGCCGCATCGGTTTCTTCGCCCGCATGGCCACCAAGGCCGGTCGTCTGATCATCAAACGCCGCCGTCAGAAAGGCCGCGCCAAGCTGACCGCATAAGTCTGACCCCTTTATCTCATAACCCGG
>JAZNMD010000017.1:0-4426 GCA_045579385.1 Clostridia bacterium | reverse complement strand
TTTGCAGGATGCTTGTCCGCAAATCTTGCCTTTGCCGGAATTGCTTTTTTTATTATTTCAGACAACTGAAATGTGGTTTCAATCTCTGCATTTTGTCTTTCTTTGATAATTTCTTTTGCGATTTGTCTTGCAAAACGCTCCTCGCCATATTCAAATATTATTTTTGCAAGCTCTGCCTCGCTGTAAGTATTGATAACCTCAAACGCACTCAGCCTGTCTTCGCGGTTCATTCGCATATCAAGTCTTGCGTCCATATTATAACTGAAGCCACGCTCTGCCACATCAAGCTGCGGAGAAGAAACTCCCAAATCAAGTATCGCTCCGTCTATTTGTTTAATGCCAAGAGTTTTAAGTACATCCTTTACATTTGCAAAATTATTGTGTACTATCTCAACCTTGTTTTCAAAAGCTTTAAGTCTTTCACCTGCAGCTTCAATTGCGGTTTTATCACGGTCAATCCCTATCAGTCTGCCATTATCATTTAGGTGTGAACAAATTAGCCCAGAATGTCCGCCGCCGCCAAGAGTTCCGTCAACATAAATTCCGTCAGACTTGACTTCCAACAATCTTACACTTTCTTCAAGCAACACCGATATATGTTTAAACTCTACACTCATAATCCAAGACGTTCCATTGCGTCTGCAATCTCTTCTGACTCAAAAGAAGAATCCTTAATATACTTGTCCCAATTATCCTTGTTCCAAATTTCTGCACGATTCGAGTTACCTATGATAACAAGCTCTTTTTTAAGTCCCGCATAATCTCTGAACACCGGTGGTATAACCACACGACCCTGCGAATCTATCTCGCACTCTGCTGCACCGCTGAAGAAAAATCTTCTTATCTTTTGTGCCTCTTTGCCACGAAGTTCAAGCAAATCACGCTGAAAACCTTCCCATTCTGAAATGGAATATGCATAAAGGCAATTATCCAGCCCTTTGGACAGCACAAAAGTCCCGCCCAAGTCATCTCTGAACTTTGAGGGGATACTTACACGCCCTTTAGGGTCTAAATTGTGGTAATATTCGCCTATCAGCACGGGTTTCAGCTCCTTATAGGTTTTGCTCCACTTTATGGATTTTTGCTCCACTTTGTTCCACTTATGACTATATTACTACACTTTTTACAATTTTGCAATAGTTTTTGAAAAAATTTTTTAAATAATTTGAAATTTTTTATATTTGTGCTTAAGCTGTTGCCTTTTGCGTCAAATCCTTGCCACAACGAGCTTATCTGACATCAAACATATAGTTAAGAAGTGACCAGTTTTGTTGGAACGGACGCATTAAATTCCAGTATCCTGCTCCACGCAATCCTTTTTCGTTTATAAGATTGAATTTCTGCTGTATGCTTCTTACATCCTCAAACCACACCTCATGCACTTTTCCTGATGCATCTGTGTAGCGGAACCACGGAGCTTGTGAAACCTCGTCAAACTGGATTTCTGCCCCATTTCTTGCGGCAATCTGTATCGCCTCTACATTTGATATAGAATCTGCCCTTGATTCGCCCTTAACAAAAGGTAAAGTCCAATCATATCCATAGTTGGGAATCCCCAGAAAAATCTTTTCAGGCGGTATGATGCCTAACGCATAATCAACCACTTGCCGCACATTCCTTATAGGAGCAACAGCGAGTGGAGGCCCGTAAGTATACCCCCATTCGTATGTCATAAGCAGCACTGCATCTGAATTATCTCCAACTGCACGGTAATTGTGTCCCTCATACAAAAGTCCTCTTTGAGTGTCAGAAGTCTTTGGTGCAAGAGCTGCTATAACCTCATACCCCAAAGGATTCAGTGTGCTTCTCAGCTTCCCTATGAATTCTCCGTACAAGAGGCTGTCCTCAGGATAAACAAACTCAAAATCAATATCCAATCCTCTATATCCCTTTGTTTCCATATTTTCCACTATCTCATCAATTAATCTATCCTGAATTGCCTCATCATTTAAGACAAGATTTGCAAGCTCGTTGCTGAAGCCACCACTCTCCGTAAGAGTTGAAAGATGCATAAGCGGCTCTACACCGTAGCTTAGTGCCAAATCAATAAGTTCCTCGTCGTTAAGATAAACAAGTGAGCCTTCATTGGTTATACCATAGGTAAATGGCGTCATATAATTTATATAAGGCAGTGTCACTCTCAATAAATTCTTGTCGATATACGGATAGGCATATCCATTTACGTCAATCCGCCTGAGAGGGTCTCTTTCAAACTCCAGCACCAACGTCTGTCCCGGGTACACAAGAGCTTTGCCGCCAAGACTTGGATTGTTTCGGTATATTGTATTTAAATCAATGTTTTGAGTCTGTGCAATTGAAAACAAGGTTTCTCCTGTTTGAACTGTATGATATCTGAGCGGTTTTAAAATAAGCAAGGCTTGCCCCACCACAAGATTGGGTATTTCGTTAAGATTATTAAGGCTTGAAACAACAAATTCAGGTACATCAAACTGCTGCGCGATACTTCGTACCGTATCTCCCGGTTTTACAACATAAATATCCATCTAATAACACCTCCGCCATATATTATATTCAATAAAACAAAAAATGCTCTCCTCAAAGGAAAGCATTTTATTTAAATCATATTATTTAGTTTTCAGGTATTCATCTATTGCCTTTGCAGCATTTTTACCTGCTCCCATTGCAAGTATAACCGTCGCTGCCCCGGTAACTGCATCGCCGCCGGCGAAAACACCTTGCCGCGATGTTTGTCCGCTTTCAGCATCCGCCACTATGCAGCCCCACCTATTTGTTTCAAGTCCCTCAGTGGTGCTTCTTATAAGAGGATTTGGAGATGTACCGATTGACATAATTACCGCATCAACATCAAATTCAAATTCGCTGTCAGGGATTCTGACAGGACTCCGTCTGCCTGAGTCATCTGCCTCCCCAAGCTCCATCTTCACACACTTTAAGCTCTTTACAAAGCCGCTGTCATTACCCAGAATCTCAATCGGGTTATTAAGAGTAAGGAATACGATTCCCTCCTCCACAGCGTGTTCGACTTCCTCACGTCGGGCGGGCATTTCTTCCATAGAACGTCTGTATACCACATAAACCTCGTCAGCACCCAGACGTTTTGCACAGCGGGCAGCATCCATGGCCACATTTCCGCCGCCTACAACCGCAACCCGTTTTGCTTTTATAATCGGAGTTTCCGCATCAGGTTTATATCCCTTCATCAGATTTGTCCTTGTCAAGAATTCATTGGCTGAATACACTCCGTTCAGATTTTCCCCCGGAATATTCATAAATCTTGGGAGTCCTGCACCTGAGCCTATAAATACCGCCTCAAAACCCATCTCAAAAAGTTCATCAACCGTGAGAGTCTTCCCTATTATCGCATTTGTCACAAGCTTTACATCAAGCGCTTTAAGTGCCTCAATTTCGCGTTTTACAATATCTTTGGGAAGTCTGAATTCCGGAATTCCATAAACAAGCACACCACCTGCAATATGAAGTGCCTCAAAAATTGTTACGTCGTATCCAAGCTTTGCAAGGTCTCCTGCACAGGTAAGACCCGCAGGACCTGAGCCTACAACCGCAACCTTTTTTACTCCCTCTCGAATATGTTTTACGGGTAATTCCGCACAGTTTTTCATGTGATAATCAGCAACAAAACGTTCAAGTCTGCCGATTGCTACCGGCTCGCCTTTAATCCCACGAACACACTTTGCCTCACACTGCGTTTCCTGCGGACAAACTCTGCCACATACGGCAGGCAAAGAGCTTGACTTATATATAACCTCATAAGCACCCTCAAAATCCTCGTTTGCAACCCTGGAGATAAACAAAGGAATGTCAATCCCCACAGGACAACCTTGCACGCAAGGCTTGTGCTTGCAGTTTAAGCATCTTTTTGCCTCATCAACCGCTTGTTCTTTTGTGTATCCAAGTGCAACCTCATTAAAATTTTTAGTTCTTTCTTCTGCCTTCTGTACGGGCATTTCATTCTTTTTGAGCGACATGTTAGCCATTTTCTTTGCCCTCCTTAAGCTGATTAAACAGATTGCAAGCTTCCTCGTAGCGATGACGTTCAAAATCACGATAAATTCCGCTACGTCTTATTGCCTCATCAAAATCAACCTGGTGTCCATCAAAATCAGGTCCATCCACGCAGGCGAACTTCATTTCTCCGCCCACAGTCAATCTGCAACCGCCACACATACCCGTGCCATCAATCATAATGGGGTTCATGCTTACCACCGTCTTTATTCCAAGCTCCCTGGTAAGTGCCGACACAAATTTCATCATTACAAGCGGCCCTATGGCAATAACCTCATCATACACTTCGCCGCTTTCTGCTAATTTTTTAAGTGCATCAGTCACCAAACCCTTTTCGCCATAAGAGCCATCATCCGTCATCACAACCAGCTTATCGGATACAGATTCAAACTCTTCCTCCAGAATAACCAGATCTTTGTTT
>JAZNMD010000016.1:0-15303 GCA_045579385.1 Clostridia bacterium | reverse complement strand
GTATATTACCCATACCGGTAAGATACATAACAGCTCTTTCAAAGCCAAGACCAAAGCCTGCGTGCTTTGTTCCGCCATATTTGCGGAGGTCAAGGTAATGAGCATAGTCTTTTTCATCAAGACCAAGCTCTGCCATTCTTTCAAGCAGGATATCAATGCGTTCTTCTCTCTGGCTTCCACCGATGATTTCGCCAATACCGGGAACAAGACAGTCCATGGCAGCAACAGTCTTTCCGTCGTCATTAAGACGCATATAAAACGCCTTGATTTCTTTTGGATAGTCTGTAACAAATACAGGCTTTTTAAATACTTCTTCTGTGAGATATCTTTCGTGTTCGGTCTGCAGGTCAATTCCCCATTTAACGGGATAATCAAACTGCTTGCCGCTTTTTTGAAGAATTTCAACAGCTTCGGTATATGTCACGTGACCGAATTCATTTTCAAGAATATTGTTAAGCCTGTCGATAAGACCCTTGTCAACAAAGTTATTGAAGAATGCCATTTCATCAGGAGCGTTTTCAAGAACATAGCGGATTACAAATTTAAGCATATCCTCTGCAAGCTTCATATCATCAGCAAGGTCTGCAAAAGCTATTTCAGGCTCTATCATCCAGAATTCAGCTGCGTGACGTGTGGTGTTTGAGTTTTCAGCACGGAAAGTAGGACCAAAGGTATAAATATCGCCAAATGCCATAGAGAAGGTCTCGCCCTCAAGCTGACCGCTTACGGTAAGAGACGTTTCTTTTCCGAAAAAGTCATCTGAATAGTCAACACTTCCGTCAGCGTTTTTGGGAAGATTGTTTATATCAAGAGTGGTAACACGGAACATCTCGCCTGCACCCTCACAGTCGCTCCCTGTGATGATGGGAGTGTGAACATACACAAACCCACGGTCATTAAAGAATTTGTGAATTGCATAAGCAATAACCGAGCGAACACGAAATACCGCTGAAAATGTGTTTGTTCTTGCCCTTAAATGAGGGATTGTCCGCAGATATTCAAAGCTGTGACGCTTTTTTTGCAAGGGATAATCAGGAGTGCTTTCGCCCTCTACCAGAACGCTTTCCGCCTTGATTTCAAAAGGCTGCTTTGCATCGGGAGTAAGCACAAGAGTACCTGTTATGCGTAAGGATGCACCAACATTGAGCTTACATAAGCTTGCAAAATTATCAAGCTTTTCGTCCTCGATAACAATCTGAATATTTTTAAAGAAGGAGCCATCGTTAAGCTCAATAAATCCAAAAGATTTGGAGGCACGGAGAGTTCTTACCCAACCGCAGACCGAAACCGATTTGCCATCAAGCTCTGATGATTTTAAAAATACTTCTTTAATTTTCATTATTTAACCACCTTGTTCTTAAAGTAATATAAGTATTATACCGAATATTTTTGATAAAATCAACCATAATATGTAACATAAAGCAATTTTTTTAAGGAAGTGACTCTGTTGAAAATTATAAAAGTGTCTCAGGAAAGTAAAAGTGACGGATTTTATGAGGAATATCCTCTTGACGATGAAGAAACATCACGTCTTCACAAAATGCTCTATGCAGAAGTTGCAAAAAAGCAGGAACGCATAAAACTGCAGGAGAAAAACACACACAAAAAACAGGTTATTCGATAACGCTCTTTCCATTTCGGGCGTCATAATATAGAATTGTTCCTGAGTCGGTTACAATCTGCCATACGGGGATTGCCAGAACATTGCGGTAATTTTCGGCGGTTTTACCGATATAATAGCCGGGAGTAATGCTGACAATTGAATGTGAGATATTTTTTTCAAGTCCGGGGTTTGACGGAAGGTCTGAAAGAATACTCATAATGCTGAAAAAGTTTGAAGTGCTGTCTGATACGTCAAGACCGGACACCATATTACGTCCTGAGATACTGGTAATTCCGTCTCTGGACACATCAAATGAGATATACGCATCAAAAAAGGAAAAACCATCGTGATTTGCGGTAAATATTGCCTTTATTCCCTCGTCTGAAAAGTTCATACCGCTGAACACATAAAGGTTTGAAAATATACCAAGGCGTTTCATTTCCTTGCGACACAGCTGCTCTATATTTTTTTCTGAAAAATCATTTATAGGTGCAGTTTGTTTTTTGTTGTAAAACTTAAATTCAGCATCGCTTAATTGCAGGATGCCGTTTTCGTTTTCATATTCGCCGCCATTTACGTTATATGAAGCATCTCCAAGGAACCGTTTTATAAGACCGTCGGTATTTCCAAAACTTTTTTCCAGAAAGAAACGGTATATTTTAGGTGTGTCGGGGAATTCAAGGCCGGGCGCAAAGTATATCATATCCTTTGCCAAGAGACTTCCCAGACTTTCAACCATAAGCTGCTGTTCCTTTTTTTCGTAGGAGTGTGAGCTGTAAAGCAGGCTTCCTAATGTGACATTTATAGCCACAAGAATCAATATAAAAATTGTTTTAAGCCGTCTTAAATCCATATTTTTCTATTCCCCCCGAATTTGCCATTCTGCCTTTATCGGCTTGTCATTGCCTGTATATTTATACACAAGACTCCCGTGCGAAATATTTTTGCTCGAGGGATTGTCAGTACAAAACTTGTCAACAGCTTCAAGTATATTCGAAGCTGTAGTTCTGGAATTTAGTCTTTTTACTGATTTTATATGCATTTTAAACTCGGTCAGTTTGCCATCCTCTATTATTGCTGAAACAGCATTGTCTCCAAAGTTTATCTGTTTTCCATCGACAAAATAGTCAAAGCAGATTTCGGCTTTTTCTTCAGAATTAAAGCTTTTAGGTGTTTTTGTAAGCTTTATCTCAAAGTCACGGTTTCTCAGAGGAGAACCGTTTATTTCCAGGATATTATTTGCAATTTCACAAATTCTAAGGCTCGCGGAATAAGCTTCAGACCGAGCAGAGCTTCTGAGCTGAATTCCCTCATTTGTGCCCAGGGATTTATATTCTATCTTACCACCCGGGAAAATTCGCAAAGTACCTGTTTCGCCAACAAAAGTAAGGGCATTGTCATTGTTTACATATTGTCGCACTGTGTTGGGGTTGTAACCAAATATTCGCACCAACCCCGTCAGAAAGTCGCTGGAATTTGCAAAGTCAAAGGCAGCTTTGTAGGTCCTTGAAATGTCTATTATAATGTCGTCTGTTTTTATTTCCTTATTGGTAATTAAAAGCATAGAATCCGTATTTACATTTGAACCTATGAAATCGGAATTGAAGCCGAGCTCATAAGCAAAGTGCAAAGTCGGGTCAGCCTTTTGTGAGTATTTTGAAATGATTGAATCAAGTGCCGGACTTGTTTCCTCTGCCTCAATTTTAAGCAGCTTGCTTCGGTTTTCTCCCCTAAATAGCAGAGACAGCTGGCTCTGTGTGTCAGGAAGCAAGATAAGTTCCGTATAATCAGAAATTGAAGCTGCGAGAGGGGAAGACGCGTTCCTGCTGAAAGAAGCTTCAAATGCGGTCAGCCTCATTTCGGGGAAACGCAGATAAAGGGCACTTTTTTCAAGTGCATTATTCCAGTCGAGTGACGATATATATGAGATACTGCTTTGACCTTTCCCGTAAGCACGATGAATGGCAGAAAAGGCTTCGTCTGAAATTATTCCAAGGTCGTTTTCTTCTGTTATTTCAAATTTACCGTGCGGAGCAGTTGCGACAACAAGCTCAGGTGCTGACCATTTGCGAAAAAGGGTTAAAAGCTCTTCTTCGGTCGACTGGCCCGTGCCATCGTTCAGAGGGGAAAAGAAAGCACCCCATTCGTCGGTATCTGCTGTGGCTTTGGAGTCATATGATTTAAAGACGTGATATCCCAAAAAAAGACCGCTGATAATGAGCAAAATCAAAATAAGGGTTTTGATTTTTTCGTATATTCGGTTTTTCTGATTGCGACTGAGCTTTTTCATAGATTAAGTTCCTTATACAAAATTAAAAGGACAACCATCACGGCTGTCCTTTTTTGATGCATTTTTTACACAACCGAAACTATTATTAAATTAGTCGGTCAAAGCTTTGATTATGTCGAAGAGATTATAGCTGTATTTGGTAAGTGACAGTTTCATAAGCTGAAGCTTATCGCCATTCTCTGCACGGACAAGAAGATTGTTAAGTCCCTGATTGAGCGGTATGGAGTTCATAAAAAGACCTGACGCACCGATTTTAACTTCGGATGCTGTGAGGGTAGTTTGAACATTGCCGCTTACATCAACAAACTGTGTTTCATTGAATATCTTTTTATAAAGACCATCTTCCTCAGAATATCCGTAAAGTGTAACGGTTGTACCTTCCTTGCCGTACCCTGATATAACATAGTCAGAGCTGAAGGTGGAGTCCTTCTGGTTTTTCGGTTTAGTAACAACCACAAGACCGTTTGAATTCCCTGTGCTGTCGGCAGAGATGGTGTCGGGAGACGCAAAAACAGATAACTGTCCTACGAGCAACACAGCAATCATTAAAACGGTTAAGAATATCTTTCTCATGGTAATCATCCCCCTTTGTATAACTCAAAAAGCAGACTCTCTGCTATTCTGTACTATGAGTATAACATATAATTGTTACAAAGCCATTACAACCGAGTTACAGTTTTCTAAAATATTTTAACCTCAGAAAAGCTGTTTGCATATAAATAAAACAGCGGGATAATTATAACGGATATCCGTAGAAAAACAATGAATATTCATTGTTTTTCGCTCAAAGCAAGACTTTGATAGTAAATTTGTGAAATAAATTTACACGAATTTCGTTGCAACGAGGTCCTTGAAAATTATTTTTTTAAATAATTTTTACAGCAGCAAATATTCTGCTGCTGTGAAATAGCCTAAACAGGCTATTTCGACAAAGGACACTCGTTATAGTTTTAAAATGGCGGAGGACAGGGTATTTTGTCTTTCGCAAAAAGAAATGGAGGGAAGATAATGGCAACTAAAATTTTCATAGACCCCGGGCACGGAGGACCTGACCCCGGTGCTCAAGGGAATGGTGTCAGCGAGGAAAGAGTTAATTTAAACGTATCTTTGGCGCTGGCAAGGCTTTTAAGGGATGCGGGGTTTGAGGTGCGGCTTTATCGTACCACCGCGGATGAAAACGTTCTGGAAAACAAGAACGCTGACCTCAGAAACAGAGCAGAAACAGCAAACCGCTGGGGCGCTGATTATTTCATAAGCATACACACAAACAGTTCCGAAAGACCTGCGGCACAAGGGGTTGAGGCTTATGTTTACCGTCTGGGTACCACCTCAGAAAGATTGGCACAGTCAATAGTGGATTCAGTTTCTGAAAATTTAGGGTCGGTAAACAGAGGTGTTATGCAGGCGAATTTTGCAGTGCTCAGACGTACTGACATGCCTGCAACTTTGGTTGAGCTTGGGTACCTGACTAACTCAACAGAAGCACTTAATTTAAACAGTCCTGCGTGGCAGAGAGCGGTAGCTGATGCGATTTTTGAAGGGATTGTCAATTATACGGGACTACCCAGATAGAAAGCGGAAGATATCAAAAACCAGGACTCTGCAATAAATTAAGAGGTATCTGGGACGGTCTAAAGGTAAATCAATGGAGCTGCAGCACTTTTGCTGCAGCTCCATTTTTAGTTAAGATGATTTATTCAGCAGTTTCTATATTAGTGTTATCTGATTCATTGCTGTTCAGCTCATTTCCGATAGATTCATTATTGCTCTGTTCGCTTTCGGCAGGGTTGTTGTTTTCTGTTATATCCGGGTTTTCCTGAGTTATAGGAGAGTTATCGGGACTTTCGACAGCTTCCGGTGGAATTTCCATCCCCGGTGTGTATGGTTTAAGCATATCCGAGGGTGTATCTTTGTCCGCAGGATTAACCTGTTCTTCAATAGGTGCGGCACGATAGACGCTTCGGGTAAGCTTTTCTGTTTTTTCCACCTTGCCATTTCTTTTTACAGTTCTTTGTGATGCCACAGCGTAGCCATTGGCTCCTTTATTTGCTACATATATATATCCTTTTGGAATTTCTTCATTTTCGGTACGCTCTGCTACAGGCGTATATGTCTCCGTTGTATAATGTGAGATTTCAACAGTTACCTCAGGGTCCTTAACACCGTGGAAAGAGCACGTAAGCTTTCTTCCTTCAACTATAGCTGAAATTTTAACAGGATAGTCAGTATTGTTTTTAATTTTGAGGTCTATATAGCCCTCTGCGATTGTTGCGTCCTGTCCTGCAGGAACGTAACTGACGGGCAGAGAGTGCGAGGTTCTGCTCACTATTTCCAGATTTGCATAAAGTGCGGCTGAATATAAGGTTGAAGAGGTCTGACAAATTCCGCCGCCTATACCGTTTTCAACTTTGTTTCCAATATATACACCGGCTTCACGGTAACCGTTTGCGTAAGTCCGTTTTCCAATAGTTGTATCGTAGGAAAACACATCGCCCGGCATAAGAATTTTACCATTGATGCGGTTTGCTGTCAGGATGACATTGCTTGCCCTTGCGGACGAGCTTGTGGCAAAACTGGATGAATATGAAGCCAGAGTATCCCTGAACAAAAGTTCTTCAAGTTGTTTTGCAGTAACATTCGGGGCTTTTGTTTTAACGGTAAGGGTGGTCTCAGCTTTTTCAGATTCAAGGGCCGCCTTAACGAGAGATTTATCAACTATTATTGCAGGTTTTTCTGCATCTATTACGACATTACCGTCTTCTATACGATAAGCGGCGTTTTTGACCGGCGAGGTAAGCTCCTGATAGAAGCTGTCCAGATCGGTTGGTTTTGCCTTAAGAGTTTCAAGGGAAAGATTGACTTTCTTAACAGAAGGGTCCGAAAAAGCATTAGCCAAAGAAGCAAGTGCTTTTTGTCTGTCAATCATTTTTCCACCATGTCCGTGTGTGATGGTAAGCTCACTGCCTGAAAGCGTATAGCTTGTTGCAGTAGGTGCAACTTCCTGCCCGCTGGAAAGCTCTTTAAGCACTTCATCGAGAGCCTTCTGGTCAGAGGTTATCGACAAAGGAATATATTCCTTTGTGAAAGCAAGTGAAAGCAGCTTAAAGGACTTTTTGAAAACACCGCCGGTTCTACCTGCCTGAAATGCCGCTTCGGCTGTTTTTTTATAATCAGGTCTTATTTCAAGTTCGTCAAAAGTAATATCTTTTTTTGAAGTATCACAGGCAAGGGTTAAAGTTCTGCCAGCACCGAAATCTTTGTATGTGGATGCTATTTCGATAGTTGCTTCGTCAATAGTCATACCACCGACATTTACATCCTTAACCCATACATTAGGCAGAATTTTTGAATATGCAGCAGAATAACAGAAAAAGCAAACAATCAAGACGATGGCAACTGCGCATAAAACGGCTGCCCAGGCAGCACCTCTGGAGTTTTTAAAAATATCAGTCAGTTTACCAAAAATTTTATTCATACAACAATTCCTCTCTACATCAAGCGGTTGAATCATTTAATGTGTATTTAGCCATAATCAATATTATTCTATATCTTATCAAAGTTAATTCTATCATACAAGGGGGAAAAGTCAATAGCAATCAAAAATTTTTTGCAAATGGGATATTTTTCTGGGTGTATGGAAATACTTAGAGCTGAGGTGATGCAAGTGGAGGACAGAAAAAAAGAACAACTTGTACCTGAAAAGGATTTATACAAAAAAGAATATATAAAAGACAACATAAGTGATAAAGATACCGTTGATCTTAAAGACGCTTATGTTAGTTCAAAACTTAAAGAGAATTATGATTTTTTGTCAGGAGTTTTTGAAAAGAGCAAAAACTTTGATATTGTTTTTCGTGAGTTTAAAATAAAGTTTAAAGACAGCTTTCTGGATGCATTTGTGGTGTTCTATGACGGACTTACCAACAAAGCATTTGTAAATAGGGATATTTTAAATCCGCTCATGGTGGATGGTCTTAAGGAAGCACCCGGTGGAGAACTCCTTGAGGATACTGTATATAAATGTATGATTTCTCAGGCACCAAACGATAAAAAGACCAAATTTGAGGATATTATTGAGCTTATAGGCTTCGGTAATTGTGCTGTTTTTGCAGATGGATGTAGCTGCGCCTTTGTCGCAGATGTAAAGGGGTGGGGCAGTCGTGACGTCGGTCGACCCGTGTCTGAGGCGGTTTTATCGGGACCCCAGGAGGCATTTTGCGAAATAGTAATGACAAATATAGGATTGGTACGCAAAATACTTAAGACCCCAAATCTGATTGCTGAAAAAATCAGCGTTGGCACAAAAAGCAAAACACCTTGCGCCCTTATGTATATAAATGGTATCACAAATGTTTCGTTGGTAAAAGAAGCAAGACGAAGGCTCACTCAAATCAGCACAGAATATATTTTCTCTTCGGAAGATGTTGAGATGTTTATTGAGGAAAGCACACTTTTCCCGTTGCCGCAAATACTTAAAACCGAAAGACCTGACCGGGCGGCAGCACAGCTTGCAGACGGAAAAGTGGTAATAATTGTTCAGGGAAGCCCCTTTGTTCTTATCCTGCCTGCTGTTGCGGGAGATCTGCTTGAAACCGCAGAAGATAACTATGTAAGAATAGCAGAAGCAAATTTTATGCGATTTGTCAGATTGATGGGCTGCATTTTGGCGTTATTTTTGCCGGGGATTTTTATAAGCGTAATGCTTTATCATCACGAGAGCATTCCAACGGATTTGCTGTTTGCAATCGAAGCCAGTCGTGAACAGATGCCATTTCCGGTTGTTTTAGAGCTTGTGATTATGTCGCTCGCGTTTGAGCTTATAAAGGAAGCCTCTATCCGTGTGCCGGAACCGATAGGCTCGACACTCGGTATTGTCGGAGGTCTTATTCTGGGACAGTCAGCGGTTTCGGCAGGGATTGCAAGTCCGCTTCTTATCATAATAGTATCAATTGCGGCATTGGGGGCATTTGCTGCTCCAACCACTTCGATATCACGGGCGATTTCGGTACTGCAATTTGTCTTTATTTTTTTTGGTGCATTGGCAGGATTTTTGGGTATAGCTTTTGGCTTGTTTTCATTTTGTTGTTATCTTGCGGCAGGGAAATCGTTTGGTGTACCGTATTTGGACCTTTGTGGCGGATTTTTTATGATTTCGCCCATATGGAAACGCGAAAAGCGTCCCCGTGGTTTGAAACCGCAAAAGGAAGAAAAACAGCCTCATATAAGCCGCAAATGGAAGGAGGAGGGTTGATACGGGAAAAGGAGAAAATGTGTTGGCGGATAAAAATGTACTTTACCTTTCGGTAAATCTTCTGATATATAAAATTTTTACACATATACCGCTTTTAATTATCCAAAGTTCAGGAAGTGCGGCAACGCTTTCGGTTTTATATTCGGGAGCGATTTCTTTCTTCATAATCCTTGTGTTGTTTAAGCTGAGCGGAAGAAATAAAACTGTGCTTTTTGCTGATGCAAAAAGTGTTTTCGGGAAGATTGGGAGCTATATAGCGAGTGGTATCGCACTTTTTTATATTTTGATTTCAGGGATAATTGCCCTCAGATGTGCGGCTCAGCTTTCTTTGATGATTTCATTTCCGACCGCTCCCGTTTATTTCACAGCGGCATTTTTAACTCTTGGTGCATTTTTTGCAGCACTGGGAGGAAAACACGCAACAATAAGGCTGCATCGTATTTTTGTGCCAGTAATATTGGCAGTTGTAATATTAACAGTGGTGTCAACAATTTTCCGTGGAGATGCGTCAAGGCTTTTTCCTATATTGGGAAAGGGACCCGAAGGGGTATTTGGAGACGGGCTTTGGGGAATGACGCTGTATTCGGATGCGGTTTTTTTACTTTTTTTAAAACCAAAGGATGTTCAGGCGGAATCCTATAAAAAAACTGTGATTGTCGGCACAGTACTCAGTGTTTTGATAAATACATTTACAGTACTTGCGTTCACTCTCAATCTACCTCAGCGTGTTGCCGGCGAAGGACAGCTCCCTATGTATCTTCTAATGAAAGAAATCTACTATGGACGGTTTTTTCAAAGGATTGATGCACTTTTGCTGCTTGTATCAAGTCTGTCGTCAATGCTTTTTCTGGCTGTGAATATAGTTATGTTCAGCCGGACTGCTGCTGTGGGATTTGGTATCCGAAAAACAAAGGCTGTGACGGTTGGTTATACGGTGGCACTATTTGTGGGGGTTATCGGAATTAAAGCTGTGCCAGGGGAGATGCTTGATTGTTTGCTGGCTGTGAGCGGTCTTGGCCTTCTTTTGGTACTGATTCTGACAGCTGGTTTTAAAAGGAGTAGGAGGGCTTATGAAACGGAGTAAAGCGATTGGTGTTTTGATTATTGCTGCTACCTTTTTGTGCGGTTGCTACGACAGCAGAGAGGTTGATGAAACAGCTTATATAATAGCATTAGGAATTGATGATAATGAAGAAAACGGATATACCTACACCATTCAGTTTTCAGCACCTCTGGAGTCTGTAAGCGGCGAGGGAGGTGCGTCGGGGTCTGCCACAGAAGGAGAAGAAAACGAAAACTCAACCGTAAGGAATGTGGTTATAAAAGCAAAAGATTTTTACACAGCGAAGAATATGACCAACAATTTTATGGGGAAAAATGTGGATATGTCACATCTTAAATTGATTGTGTTTTCAAATAAGATAGACAAAGACGGAATTTTAAAACATTCTCAGTTTCTGTTAAGAGAAAGGGAGATAAGACCGCATACAGCGGTGGCAGTTTCTGAAGGTTCGGCAGAAAAATATATAAAAAGCGTAAAGCCTGAGCTTGAAGCAAACACTGCAAAATACTATGAGCTTATGTCTAAAAAGTCTAACAACGTGTATTCCCCGACAAAAAGATTATCACACTTTGTTGATGAGCTTTTGTCTGAGACGGGTGTGTCGTTTCTTCCCATTGCTCGCATAAGCTCACAAAAGCAGCTTACGCAGCAGAGCGATAAGGAAAGTATGCTGGTGGATACGCAGAGTGCAATGATAGAATCAAAACGCGCAGAACTTCGGGGTATGGCGATTTTCAGGAATGGAAAAATTGTTGCTGAAGATGAGGGAGATTTTGCCATGATTTATAACATCCTGAGCCGAAGCATAAAGGAATGTACTGTATCACTTAAAAATCCTTATGAGCCTGATGAGATTGTGTCCTTTAAAATAGTTGTGCCGGGTAAGGCTTTCTACAGCGTAGATAAAGAAGCCTCTCCTTGTCGAATTAATGTTAGCCAGACACTTGATGTTGAGCTTTTGGGAGGAACGCTTCCTGATGGATTTTCAACACCCGAGGAATTGTTTGAATATACAGACAATGTGATAACTCAAAGGTTTACAGAATATTTTTATGACCTTTCGCGCGGAAAACGGGCTGATATTATGAAAATTGGCGATTGTGTCAAAGCACAGATGGTTACGGATGCGGAGTGGAATGCTTCAAAATGGGAAAAGCAGTTTGAGAGTGCAAGTTTCCGGATAGATGTTAATTTAAGAAATCAGTCAACTTAAAAGAAAAGCTCCGCTGAAAAAATTCTCAGCAGAGCTTTTTTATTACTCAAATGTATACGGAATAATTTTTCCGGTAATGTCATCTTCGCTTTCTAAAAACACATCCATATAATTTGGAGTTGTAGCGTGGAACAAGCCTGTTTTGGTGCGTACCTCAACCAATACATCAACTGTTTTGCCTTTGTATGAATCGTAAAACGCTTGTTTCATTTTTGATTCAAGAGAAAGCAATTTTTGACTGCGTTCTTCCTTGATGTTTTCGGGAACTTGGTTTTCCATAGTCGCGGCAACTGTCCCGGGACGCTTGGAGTATTTAAAAATATGCATTTGCATAAAGCCGATGAATTTACAAAAATCATAGGATTTTGTAAACTCTTCGTCGGTTTCTCCGGGGAAGCCGACCATAATATCCGTAGTGATGGACGTATCAGGAATATTATCCCGAAGACGTTTGACAGCCTCAGCGTATTCTTCGGTGGTGTAACGACGTTTCATACGTTTAAGTGTTTCATCGCAGCCGCTTTGAAGCGAAAGATGAAATTGCGGACACAGCTTTTCAAGTTTTTTTGCACGGTTTACAAAGTCGTCGGTTATCACAACGGGCTCAACAGATCCTAAACGGACTCTTTTTATCTTATTAATATTACAGACAGCTTCAACCACATTTATCAGCGATATATTTTCTTCAAGGTCACGTCCGTAAGAGCCAATGTGGATGCCGGTAAGCACAATTTCCGAAAAACCGCTTTCTGCAAGAAGCTTTACCTCGTCTATAATTTTATCAAGAGACCGGGAGCGGACGGGACCTCTTGCATATGGAATAATGCAGTAAGAACAAAAGTTTGAGCATCCATCTTCAATCTTTACGGTTGCACGGATACGACTTTGGTCTGATGTAAGGCAAAGCTCCTCAAATTCACGTTCTTTCATTATGTCGGCGCAGTGAATCTGGCGTTTGCCGGCGAGTGCCTGTTCAACAAAATCGACAATTTGACTTCTTTTTGCGGTACCTATCAAAACGTCTATGTCGGGGGAGTTTTCAAGTGCTTCCTTGTCAATCTGAGAATAACAGCCCATCACAGCGATTACGGCGTTGGGATTCTGCTTTTTTGCACGGTGGATTTGCTGCCTGGATTTTTGCGCACCCATACTTGTTACCGCACAGGTGTTGATAACGCAGACATCAGCGTTTCCAGACTTAACTATCGTATACCCTTTTTGTCTGAACATCTCGGCAAGCGCCTGACTTTCATAAAAGTTGGTTTTGCACCCCAAAGTAATAAATTTTATCTTCATTTTAAAAAATCTTCCAATTCTTTGATTAAATTAGTTTAAATTTAGCTTAAAATAAAAATTTTATGATAAAATTATACACTTTTTTATTGACTATTGCAAGAAAAAATTATATAATATATGCGGTTGAATGAGAATCTGGTAGTTTTTTATTCAAAAAATTATCCTCAAAAGCGTGTGAAAAGCCTTTCACACAGCGCTTTCGGTGGATTTTAAATTCCCTACAGAATTTAAGAAGCTTTGCTTCAAAATCTGTACGGGTGGAATGGTCTTTGTCGCTTTTTCTCTGCAGATAAGGATTATTTCAAAATTTTTAGCCGATGCAGGGCGGCGGAAGGAGAATATTTATGAAAAAATGCACCGTTTTGTTAAGCTCGATTAACGATGTTAAGAATTTTGTTAATCTGGTTAGCCGTTTCGACTGCGATGTAGACCTGGTGTCAGGCAGATACGTTGTTGATGCAAAATCAATTATGGGTATATTCAGCCTTGACCTCAGCAAACCAATCGATGTTGAAGTTCACAATGACAATTGTGATGAGCTTATGGAGGCTCTCAAGCCTTATATTCAGTAATCAGACGAAAAGCTGCACAAAAGTAAGCACTTCGGTCTCTCGGTTTTAAAAGCGGGATTGACCGTGGATTTTTGCGTCTTTTTGTATATTATTAAAAGAGTAATATTATGACTAATAAAGAAAAGTTTATGTCTGTCGCACTCAGCGAGGCAGAAAAAGCATATAAGATAGGCGAAATACCGATAGGCGCAGTTGTTGTAAAGGATGGGGAGATTATCTCCGCTGCACACAATCGACGCGAGACGGGTGGCTCTGTTTTGTACCATGCTGAGCTTATCGCTATTCACGAAGCCTGCAAAAAGCTTGGCGGATGGAGGCTCCATGAGTGTGAACTTTATGTCACTTTGGAACCCTGCATTATGTGTAGCGGTGCCATAAGTCAGGCGAGAATAAAAAAACTTTATTTTGGGGCTTCTGATCCAAACGGTGGTGCCGTGTTGTCAAAGATGTCCCAAGCATCAGACGGACTGTTCCCTAATACCGACTGCGAAGGCGGAGTTTTATTAGAGGAATGCTCTGGAATCCTCAAAAAGTTTTTTCGTGAGCTCAGGTCCGGAAACATACAAATCGATAAATAATCAATATTTATATACTTTTTTTCAGGAGGAAAATTAAAAATGTCAAACAAGAAATTTGTTTACCTTTTCAGCGAGGGCGACGCTTCAATGAGAGAGCTTCTTGGCGGAAAAGGTGCCAACCTTGCTGAAATGACCAAAATCGGTCTCCCTGTTCCTCAGGGCTTCACAGTATCAACTGAGGCTTGTACTCAGTACTATGAAGATGGCAGAAAAATCAATGACGCTATCAAGGCAGAAATCATGGAAAACATCACCAAGATGGAAGCTATCTGCGGCAAGAAGTTCGGGGACAAGGAAAACCCGCTTCTCGTATCAGTTCGTAGTGGTGCAAGAGCATCAATGCCTGGTATGATGGATACAATTCTCAACCTTGGTCTTAACGAAGATGTTGTTGAAGCTATGTCAGCAAAATCAGGCAACGCTCGTTGGGCTTGGGACTGCTACAGAAGATTTATTCAGATGTATTCAGACGTTGTTATGGAAGTTGGTAAGAAGTACTTTGAACAGCTTATCGATGAAATGAAGGAAGAAAAAGGCGTAACTCAGGATATCGAGCTTACTGCTGAAGACCTCAAGGTTCTGGCAGGACAGTTCAAGGCTGAGTACAAGAACAAAATGGGCAAAGACTTCCCTACAGACCCGACAGAACAGCTTATGGGCGCTGTTGAGGCTGTGTTCCGTTCATGGGATAACCCAAGAGCAAATGTTTATCGTCGTGACAACGATATCCCTTATTCATGGGGTACAGCTGTTAACGTTCAGATGATGGCATTTGGTAATATGGGTGACGATTGCGGTACAGGTGTTGCATTTACACGTGACCCAGCTACAGGCGACAAGGGCCTTATGGGTGAATTCCTTGTTAACGCACAGGGCGAAGACGTTGTTGCCGGTGTTCGTACACCAATGCCTATCGCTGAGATGGCTGAAAAGTTCCCTGCAGCATTTGATGAGTTCAACAAGGTTTGCGCAATACTTGAAGACCATTACAGAGATATGCAGGATATGGAGTTTACTGTTGAGAACAAAAAGCTCTATATGCTCCAGACAAGAAACGGTAAGAGAACAGCAAAGGCTGCTCTTAAGATAGCTTGTGACCTCGTTGATGAGGGTATGATTGACAAGAAGCAGGCGGTTGCTATGATCGACCCCAGAAACCTTGACACACTTCTCCACCCACAGTTTGATGCAAAAGCTCTTAAGGCTGCAACTCCTATGGGCAGAGGTCTTGGTGCATCACCTGGTGCTGCTTGCGGTAAAGTTGTTTTCACAGCTGAAGACGCAGAGGCTTGGAATGCGCGTGGCGAAAAAGTTATCCTTGTTCGTCTTGAAACTTCACCTGAGGATATTACAGGTATGAAGGTTTCACAGGGTATCCTCACAGTTCGTGGTGGTATGACATCACATGCTGCTGTTGTTGCACGTGGTATGGGTACT
>JAZNMD010000015.1:0-2856 GCA_045579385.1 Clostridia bacterium | reverse complement strand
ACCAAAATGATAAGGTTAAGTTCATTTTTGACTTTGGGTTAAATTCTATATATTCTTGGTGCTTTTAAATAAAGTAAAGAAAGCACAGCAAGAGCAATAAGAAGTTCAGGTATAAGATAGCTTGACTGATAAATTAAAGAGTAGAGCCAAGGGTTTTGTCCTTCGGGTGCGTAGCTTGCAAAAAGCACCGCTCCGCTTATAAACGAAAAAATAAATCTGCCGAAAACGCCCAGGGTTGTTCCTAAAATTATATGAGCAAGATTTTTGTTGAAAAAACCGGCAATACCTACTGCGGCAAAAGCTAAAATGTAATCAAGCAGCAATGACGCAGGATGGTATATTACCCCAGCAAGCAAAGCAGAGAGAATACCATAAATGCTACCAGTTATACACCCTGTGATCACGCCTCGTCTTTGAGCGATAAGAAATAATGGAACCATAGTAAGTGATATCGAGCCTCCCTGAGGCATTTCAAACACCTTGATAAAGCTGCAAACCACAGCCATTGCTACAACTACCGCAATTTCAGTTACTTTTTTTGTCCTTTTCATTTTCATCTTTCCTTTCTTTTTTTCTTTGAATAACCGGACGTTAAATTACTGTCAAAAAAAGAAAAGCACATCCACAGAAAATGGATATGCTAAAGGTATCTTGTCTTTGATAGTTCCCTACGTTGGCATTATCCAAATCAGGTTTCAGGGTCGAAGCCAAGCTTCCTCTCAGCCTGAGTAATCAAGCTCCCCTCTGGCTTTATTATACTACATAGTTTTAAAATGTCAATATAAAAAATTACTTATTTCGATAATTTTCACTATTTTATAAAAAAACCATATAATACAGTATGGAGGAGGTGAAAATTATGTTATATTGCAAGTGTGATTGTGCATATTTATCAATAATTGCAGGTATAATCGCAGGTGTTATCCTGGGTATTTTGTATTCGTTTGGATTTGTAGCAACAGGGATAATCTTCTGGCTTTATCTTGCAATAGGTGTTGCAGGAATATTTTTCTCTCCGCTTTATGCTGCACGAGGGATGTCAACCGAAACGGGAAAATGCTTCTGCACTCACAGAAGACTTACTCTTTTGACTTCTGTAGGTACTATTATCGCTGCAACTGTGGGTTTAATATTGGCAGCTACTGCATCAACAATTATTATCGCAATAATTTTAGGTCTTGCTACAGCATTCACGGTAGGATTATTGGTATCTCTTATTTGTTTGGCCAGATGTGTGTGTGATTGCTGAAATCTTTAAAGTAGCAGATTAAAAAAACAGGCTGCATTGCTGTGCGAAACATGCATGGCGATGCGGCTTTTTAAATTGATAAAATCTTATTAATATTTTGTTACAAGGCTTGTAAAATGCGAAAAAGTGTGCTATAATACTGATTATTCATACTTAAAAGTATGCCCATTTGTCAAAAAAGAAAAATTCGGAGGTTATTCGATGAGCATAAAAGGGTTAATAGAGAAGATTGTCGGCACTTACAGTGACCGTGAATTAAAACGAATAAAGCCGGTGCTGGAAAAGGTTTTAGCATTGGAAAATGAAATGTCTCAAAAAGCAGATTCCGAGCTCACAGCAATGACAGATGTATTTAAAAAGCGTCTTGCTGACGGGGAAACACTGGATGACATTCTGCCGGAAGCTTTTGCTGTTTGTCGTGAAGCTTCATCCAGAGTTCTGGGCATGAAGCATTTTCCTGTTCAGATAGTGGGAGGTATTGTTCTTCATCAGGGCAGAATTGCTGAGATGAAGACGGGCGAAGGTAAAACTCTTGTTGCTACACTTCCGGCTTATCTTAACGCACTTTCAGGTAAGGGTGTTCACATTGTTACTGTGAATGACTACCTTGCAAAGCGTGACAGCGAGTGGATGGGAAAGCTTTACAGTTTTTTGGGCCTTTCTGTAGGATTAGTTATCCACGAAAAAACCAACGAAGAACGTCGTGAAGCTTATAATGCAGATATCACTTATGGAACTAACAACGAGTTAGGCTTTGACTATCTGCGTGACAATATGGTTATTTACAAAGAAAACAGGGTTCAGCGCGGACACAATTACGCAATCGTGGACGAAGTGGACAGTATCCTTGTTGACGAAGCAAGAACTCCGCTTATTATTTCGGGCGTGGGCGATAAATCGACCTCTCTTTACGAGCAGGCTGATTTGTTTGCTAAAACTCTTAAATGCCGTCGTGTGGTTGAAACTGACAGCAAAGAGGAAGCCGAAGAAGTTTATCAGGATGTTGATTTTGTTGTGGATGAAAAGGCCAAAACCGCTGTACTTACCCCTGAGGGTGTTAAAAAAGCTGAAAAAGCTTTTGGAATTGAAAACCTGACCGATCCCGAAAATATGACTATATCACATCATATCAATCAGGCAATCAAGGCTCACGGCATAATGAAACGTGATGATGACTATGTGGTAAAGGACGGACAGGTAATCATTGTTGATGAATTTACCGGCAGACTTATGTTCGGCAGACGTTACAGCGACGGGCTTCATCAGGCAATTGAAGCAAAGGAACACGTTAAGGTTGAAAACGAGAGTAAGACTCTTGCTACCATTACATTCCAGAATTTTTTCCGACTTTATGGCAAGCTTTCGGGAATGACCGGTACTGCACAAACCGAAGAAGAGGAATTTCAGGAAATTTACCGCTTGGATGTTGTTGTAATACCGACAAATATGCCTATGCAGCGTGAAGATTTACCTGATCTTATTTACAAAACAGAGATGGCTAAGTTCAATGCTGTTATTGCTGAGGTAGAGAAAGCCCACCAAAAAGGTCAACCGGTGCTTATTGGTACAGTTTCTATTGAAAAATCCGAGCTTTTAAGCGGTATGCT
>JAZNMD010000014.1:0-2693 GCA_045579385.1 Clostridia bacterium | reverse complement strand
TTATCCTGACTCTTGCGACGGTTTTTGGATACAGAACATATAAAAATTCGCAACATCTTGAAACAACGGAGTTTCTTTTTGACACAGTGTGCAGTATAACAGTTCATTCAAAAAGTGACAGCCGGGCTGTAAAGGCGGCATTTGATGAAGCGGCAAGGATTAACAAAGAGGCCAGCCTTTTCAGTGAAGAATCAGATGTCGCAAGGATAAACCAGGCAGCAGGAGATGAGCCTGTCTCGGTCAGCCCATCTGTTATTGAAATGATTGAACTTTCGGATATGGTGTGGGAAAAATCCGGTGGGGCATTTGATATAACGTTAGCACCCGTAAGTTGTTTGTGGAAATTCGACAGCGAAAACCCAATTCCGCCGACAGAGGAAGAAATTGCCTATGCTTTGACATTAGTAAATCGTGAACGAATCGGAATTGATAAAAACGCTTGCACGGTTATAAAAAAATACAGCGAAACAAAAATTGATCTGGGTGCTGTTGCTAAAGGTTATGCTGCGGATTGCGCTGCAAAGGTGCTCAAAAAACAGGGCGTGAAATCAGCGATAGTTGATTTTGGCGGGAATATTGTGGTTATTGGCAAAAACCCAGGAAAACGAGACGGACAATGGAGGATAGGCTTGCAAACTCCGTTTGCACATATGGGTGAGTATTCAAAAATTCTTGAAGTGGAGAGCGGAGCGGTTGTGACCTCAGGTAACTATCAAAGGTTTTTTGAACACAGCGGAACTATTTATCATCATATAATAGACCCTCAGACAGGAAAACCCAAGTCACAAAGCTTTGACAGCGTAACTGCAACAGCCGAAAGCTCGGCGCTGGCAGATTGTGTTGCTACCGCAGCATATGTTCTTGGCAAGGAGAAGGGAAATGCTCTTGCACGGGAGCTTGAGGTAAATCTGGAGTTTTTACAAAGAAGATAACATTGAATTCTTCTGGATTGACAAGCAAGTGATAAGTATTATATAATCATAAATGAAATTGTTTTTATAGGAGACTGCTATGACGTTTTTTTCAACATTTTTTGGCAAGACAGTAACGACATTTTTTGTATCAATGATACCGGTAATTGAACTGAGAGGAGCTATCCCGATAGGTGTTGCAAGTGGACTGGATTTGTGGCTCTCGGCAGTTGTTTCAGTTTTGGGAAATATGCTTCCCATTCCGTTTATAATTGTTTTTATAAGAAAAATTTTCGCCTGGATGCGCAGCAAAAGTGAGTGGCTGAGCTCTCTTGTGACTCGGTTTGAAGAAAAAGCGGACAAGCATAAAGCTGCAGTCAAAAGATACGAGTTTTGGGGACTTTGTGCTTTTGTTGCAATACCTCTGCCGGGAACAGGGGCGTGGACAGGTGCTTTGATTGCGGCTATGCTGGAGATGAGGCTTAAGGATGCATTGCCGTCGATATTTTTAGGGGTAATAATTGCGGCAACTCTTATTTCTTTGGCTACGGGTGGCGTGTCGTTGCTATTCTTTTAAAGGGGAATACGGTATATGTTATTTGGAACAGAGGCGTTTGAAATAGAATGTCTTGAGCTTGTTCAAGATATTTTTCACGGATCAGTTTTGGATTTTGTTATGCCAAGACTTTCTGCTGTGGGTAATATGGGACTTATATGGATTATTTGCGGCATAGTGCTTTTGTGTACAAAGCGATACAGAAAAAGTGGAATAATGCTTCTCCTGGGGCTATTGCTTGGCTGGCTGATTGGAAATGTGATATTAAAAAATCTTATCGCAAGACCAAGACCTTGCTGGATTGTGACTGACTTTCCGATGCTGATTGAAATACCAAAGGATTTTGCATTTCCATCCGGACACACGCTTTCGTCATTTATAGCGGCATTTGTACTTTGGAGGACTGACCGAAAATTTGGTGGTGCGGCACTTGTTTTGGCAATCCTTATGGCATTTTCAAGGCTGTATCTGTTTGTGCATTTTCCTACCGACGTAATAGGAGGGGTGCTTTTTGCATACCTTGTGAATTATGTCCTGATAAAACTTAATGGTCTGATAATGCAAAAAAAACAAGGTGCATAGCACCTTGTTTTTAGTTTTATTTATATACCCTGAAACCATTTCCTATGATTTGTTGTGATTCCGAGAAGATTATAAATGCAGCAGGGTCGATTTCAAGTATTTTGCGTTGGAAATCAACCAGTTCATTTTCTTTAAGGGCACACATAAGAACTTCTTTTTTGTCCATGGTATATGCACCGGTTGCATCGATGATGGTTATGCCACGATGGGACGAACTGACAAGTGCTTGGGCGATTTTAGTCCCCTCATCGCTGACCACAAATGCAAGCTTTGATATATTACGCATATGTATTATCCAGTCAATTGAGGTTGTAGATAAAAATAAGCCTATTATGCCAAAAAGCGTAAGCTCTATTCTTTTGAATATAATTAAGGAAAGCAGAATGATAGAGGAATCAACCAAAAGAAGGAGCTTTCCTATTTTCATTTGAGGAAAGGCACATTGCAAAAGCCTGCCCAAAATATCGGTACCGCCTGTTGTAGAACCTTCAACTAAGACAAGCCCGATACCGATTCCGTAAAACACTGCTCCAAAGATTGTTGCCAAAAAAATATCATCGGTAATAGGCGGAATATAAGAAAACAGCTGAACAAATAGCGACAGTAATGCTGTGCCTAAAAGAGTGCTTATAACAAATTCCTTG
>JAZNMD010000013.1:0-7530 GCA_045579385.1 Clostridia bacterium | reverse complement strand
ACGATCCGACTTGGTTCATCGATACAAATAAAGTGTTTTATGTTGACAAGGCTGTCTTTTACGCTGAAAACCATATCCTTATATTTGCTTGTGAAAAACAGTACCTCTGTATCGCTGTGATTAAGTACAGTGGCAATATCCTCGGCAGGGAGCTGACGGTCAACGGGAACAAAAACACCGTTCGAATGAAGCATTGTAAAGAACACTACTATCCAACGATAGCAATTGTCGCCGATACAGGCAACGTGCTTGCTGTTTAACCCTTTTTCAGCAAGAGCATTTCCAAGACATATAGTCTCATTTAAAAACTCGCTGTAAAGCACAGAATGAATCTTGCCCTTTTGTCTGTACATAAAACCTGTTTTGTCGCCTTTTTTCTCAATGTTTCGTTTAACTACCTCACGGAAGCTACTAAATGGTTCTACTTCATACCCTTTGAATTCTTTTTTCATTTTTTAACTCCTATCTACGCAAATTTTGTTTTCCCTCAAAGAAGTCTTCTAGACCTTTAAGGATTTCTATTATAGTTTTTGCAGTTTTATCATCTACGTTACGAAGTGCACCCTCTATCATATCGCTGTGCAGCTGCTGATGAAGTTCGTTTACCTTCCTTGCAGTTTCAGTAGGAACAATCATTACCACCCTTCGGTCATTTTCATCTGCTTCGCGGGCAAGATAACCCTTCCTCACAAGGCAGTTTACCGCTGTTGTAAGTGACCCCGGAGTGATTGAAAGATGTTTTGCTATTTCAGACATACGATTTCTGCCGCTTTCCTTAAGGGAATAAACCGCTTCAATAACATGAAGCTCCCTTAAAGTTATTTCCGAAACGCCCATATCTCTGAAGCTTTGCTCTTCCCATGACAAAATCTGATTGAACACACGAACAAAATAATAATTTATCGCTTGTTTTTCTTCTTTCCGCACCCCTATCACTCCTTAAATACTTTTAACTTCAAACTATTTTAACATCAAAGTTTTATTTTGTCAAGTATTTCCTCAAAAAAAATAATGAGCTGAAAAACACAAAATGTTTTTTCAGCTCATTTGCAATGTTTTTTGCTTTTTTATTTTGCACTGCGTCTGACCAGCAACTTGCGGAAAATGTCTACCGGTATAATAAGTATTGCCATCGCGGTAACAATTAACCATTCCTTTGCTGAAAGTCCTGCTGTACCTAAAACTGCCCCACCAAAATATGTCATAAGTATCTGAACTGCGAATATTAAAAGTATTATAATCAAAAATGGTTTGTTAAGCGAGATATGTTTGGTTAAATCGACCCCCTCACATCGTGTATTAAAGGCATTGAAAATACACGAAAAAACGAAATAGCTGAAATATCCCGTATAAAACACAGCATCATTCCAAGATGCACGGAATGAATAGTACAAATCCTGCGAGATAAAAATAAATACGCTCATTGCGGAAATAAAAAGTCCGCCTACCATAATTGCACTCCACATTGTTTTATCAATAATTTCTTCATTTCTTCTGCGAGGTGCCTCCTTCATATATTTGCCCAACGCAGGCTCGCCACCAAATGCAATTGCCCCCAAGGTATCCATAACAAGATTTACCCAAAGCATTTGCGTAATTCCCAGAGGTTTTTCTATACCGATTATCGGACCCAGAATTGAAACCGAGATTGCCGCTATATTGATTGTCATCTGAAAAGCGATAAACTTTTTTATGCTTTTGTAAATTGTTCTTCCGTAAAGAACAGCTTTTTTTATTGACGAAAAACTGTCATCCAGAATTACTATATCTCCCGCTTCCTTGGCGACATCCGTGCCCGAACCCATCGCAAACCCCACATCTGCCGCCCGCAGTGCAGCAAGGTCATTTACTCCATCTCCTGTCATCCCGGCAACCAGACCCTGCTCCTGAGCAAATCTCACCAATCGGCTTTTGTCTTCAGGCAATGCACGCGCAACAACCCTTAAATCAGGCAGGCACTTTTTCAAGTCCTCATCACTCATTTTGCCAAGCTGTTCGGACGTCAACACAATATCTGTCGGGCTGTCACACAGGCCTGCTTCACGAGCTATGGCTTCAGCTGTTTCAGCCTTATCCCCCGTTATCATTACAGTCTGGATACCTGCTCTTTTCATTTCACAAACAGCAACCTTCACATCAGGACGCAAATCATCTCGTATACCAACCAAGCCCAGTAGCGTCAATCCTTTAGGAATATCAGTCTCGGAAAATGTCTCTGCTGTTGCAAGTGCCAGCACACGAACAGAGTGTTTTGCCATTTCCTCCGCTGTTTTAATAATCCCTGCAGCACTTTCTAATTTTTGCTTTTTCCCATCCCTTGCATAATAAAAACTACACTTTGCCAGGATTTTTTCGGGAGCACCCTTTATCAAAGTACCATCAAAATCGCCTCTGACCCACGTTGATGAAAACTTTTTGTCACTTGAAAATAAATTTTCTTTAATCCTTTCACTGTGTATTCTCTCTCCTTTGAAAGGACTTACAAACTCAAGAAGCGCTCTTTCAGTAGCATTACCTCCCAGAACGTTTTGTTTTGAATACCGTGCCGATGAATTATATACCGCAGATATGTAAAGAAGCCTTTTCAAAGGGCCGCTTATATCATCAAATTTTTCTGCCTCCTGGTCTACACCCTCAAAGCTTATTACCGAAAGCTTACCACGGGTAATTGTACCCGTCTTGTCCGAAAATAAAATATTAATGCTTCCTGCAGTTTCTATGCCAATAAGTCTCCTTACCAGAACATTGCTTTTCATCATTTTTTTCATATTAAGTGAGCATACTATTGCTATCATAAGAGGCAATCCCTCAGGAACAGCCACAACAACCACTGTTATTCCCACAATAGCCGAGCTTACAAAATCCGACATTACCTGCATAGTATCAGCAAAATATTCTCCAAGATGCATAATATTGCCGCCAATAGCAGGAATTATACGTTCAATCATGCAAAGCAGCGTCACTGCCACTGCTCCGAAATAGCCAAAAACACTTATTTTTTTCGCTAACGTTCCCAGCTTTAACTGAAGAGGACTTGGTCTCTCATATTCACGGTTCTCGCGGTTCAAGCTGCCATAAACCGTCTCATCGCCTATCCGTCTGACCTGCATTATGCATTGACCCGTACACACAACCGAACCGCAAAACAAACTGCTTTTGTCCCAAAAATCAATTGAACCGTCGTCAAACTTTGTACCGATTTTATCTTCGGTTTTTGTGACCTCCTTGCTTTCTCCGTTTAATGCTGCCTGGTCAACCTTTATCTCGCCTGAATAGACCGTCCCGTCAGCGAGTATCATATCTCCGCTTTGCAGAAGAACGAAATCTCCTACAACCAGATTTTCGCTTTCAATCTCCACAAGCAATCCATCCCGATAAACCTTACATTTTCGTTTTTGTGCTTCTTTCTGAATTTTTTCAAACGCATCCTCATTTTTGTATTCCGATGCCGCTCCCACCAGGGTCGATATCATAACAGACAAAAAAATGCCTACACACTCAAACCAGTCGACCTTCCCGAAAAATGTGAATATAATATTTATCCCAAGTGCTATAAGAAGTATCACTATAATAGGGTCATCAAATTTTTCAATATATTTCTTAAAAAAAGTGGGTCTCTCCCCTTCGGTAAATTTATTTTCTCCGTATTCCAAACGGGAAGCTTTCACTTCTTTTTCGCTGAGTCCCTTGATGCTTTTCATACAGCTGTTCCTCCTCGGTTTTTTGTCATTTATATACTTATGCGGACAAAGTCTTGATTATAACGGATATCCGTAGAAAAAACAATAAAAATTCATTGTTTTTCGCTCAAAGCAAGGCTTTGATAGTAAATTTATGAAATAAATTTACACGAATTCCGTTGCAATGAGGTCCTCGAAAATTATTTTTTAAAATAATTTTCACAGGGGACGCTCGTTATTACTTTCCAAAAATTTTAACTCGTGTATGATTATACATTTTTTGTTTATACTAATTCAAAGAAACTTGTCCTTTAGGGAGTGATAACAAAAATGATAGAAATACACGGTATTACCGTCTATAATTCTTTGGCAATGGGGCCCTTGTACTTCTGCAACAAAAAAAGGCCCCCCATAAAGCGCATCAAAACAGAAACGCCCCGTGAGGAAATTCTTCGGTTTACCGACGCCCTGAAAACAGCAAAAAAAGAGCTCCGATTACTTTATGAAAAAGCATTAATCAATGTAGGCGAGGAAAACGCCCAGGTTTTTCAAATTCATATAATGATGCTTGAAGATGAAGACTTTTATGGTGCAATAACAGGTATGATAAGAAATCAATCTGTCAATGCGGAATATGCTGTCAGCTACACCGCGGACATATTTGCAAAAACGTTCAGCGAAATGAACGACGAATATATGAAAGCTCGCGCAGCTGATGTGCACGATATCGCTGAGCGGCTTGTCAGCATCCTTATGGGAGACACCCCCGAAAAGGACGGGATATCCGTTCCCTCTATCATTGTAGCAGAAGACCTTTCCCCCAGCGAAACCGTGCGCCTTGACAAAGAAAAAATTCTCGGTTTTGTAACCTTTAAAGGCTCTCCCAATTCTCACACCGCAATTTTAGCACGGACAATGGATATCCCTGCAATCATCAACGCACAGGAAATCCCGTCCGAATTTCACGGACATATGGCTGTTCTTGACGGGGCAGTGGGCACACTTTACATCGACCCCGACGACAATATAATTGAAAACTTCAATCGACGCAAAGCCCTGGAGGATGAACGGGCACAGCTTATAAGCACCCTCAAAGGCAAAAAGACAAAAACTAAAAGTGGCCGCAAAATTAAGCTTTACGCCAATATAGGGCACCCACGCGACGTGGTCTCGGCAATTTCAAACGACGCCGAAGGTATCGGACTTTTTCGCAGTGAGTTTTTGTATCTTGAACAGGATTTTCTGCCAAGTGAGGACCAACAGTTTTTAAAATACAAGGAAGTCGCCGAAAAAATGGTTGGAAAGCCCGTTATCATCCGCACGCTTGATATAGGTGCCGACAAAAAAATAGGATATCTGGACCTGCCTGATGAAGAAAATCCCGCCCTTGGTTTCAGGGCAATCAGGATATGTCTTCGCAACAAAGAACTTTTCAAGGCACAGCTGAGAGCACTTCTCAGAGCATCTGCGTTCGGGAACATATCCATTATGTTTCCCATGATTACCTCTCTTGAAGAGGTTTTAAACGCAAAATCAATCCTTGAAGAATGTAAAAGTGAGCTTGAATCCGAGAAAATTCCTTTTAAAAAAGACATAGAGGTCGGGATTATGATTGAAACGCCCGCAGCGGCAATTGTTTCTGACCATCTTGCTCCTGAGGTTGACTTTTTCAGTATAGGCACAAATGACCTTACCCAATACACGCTGGCGGCAGACCGACAGAATTCCCTTGCCGAAGAATTTGCAGACCCTCATCACGAAGCAGTGTTCCGCCTGATAGCTATGGCAATCAAAAACGCACATCATTATGGCAAATGGGTTGGAATTTGCGGAGAGCTTGCATCTGACCTTGAAGTATGCGAACGCCTTGTGAGTCTTGGAATAGATGAGCTTTCGGTATCCCCATCACAAATTTTAAAACTCCGCGAAAAAATAAGAAGCATTGATTAGAAAGGATGTGTTTTATGCTTAACTTTTTGAAAAAAGAAAAACATCTCTGTTCTGTTGCAGATGGCACTATCTCCGACATAACCACGGTACCTGATCAGGTTTTTTCACAAAAAATCCTTGGCGACGGATTTGCAGTATTCCCTTCATCAAATGATTTTTTCAGTCCTGCATCAGGTATTATCAGCGACATTTCCGAAACACTTCACGCTTATTGCATAACATCCGATGACGGGCTTGAAATTCTTCTTCACATAGGCCTTGACACGGTGGAGCTAAAAGGCAACGGATTTGTATCAAAAGTAAAAAAAGGGCAAAAAATAAATCAGGGCGACATTATAGCAACCGCAGATTTGCCTTTAATCAAGTCATCCGGTCACAACACAGTCACAATGGTTGTCGTTACTAACACCGATAAGCTTAAGGAAGCAAAGGTGCTGGAAACCTCTTCTGCAAAGCACGGTGACAAGGCTTTGATATATAAACTTTAATACAGAAAGGAACAAATTTATGAAAAAAAAGTCAGAAAATCCTCTTTTCAGCATACTGCAGCGTGTAGGACGCTCGTTTATGCTGCCAATCGCTTTGCTTCCCATAGCAGGTCTTTTACTTGGGATAGGCTCATCGTTTACCAACCCGACCACCATCGAGGCTTATAATCTTGGCTCGATTTTAGGCTCCGGTACATTTCTTAATACGGTTATGCAAATTCTGGCACAAACGGGTAACATCGTGTTTGCTAACCTCCCTATAATCTTTGCAATGGGAGTTGCCTTAGGTATGGCAGAGAAAGAGCATGGAACAGCTGTGCTTTCTGCCGCAATAGCATTTTTTGTTATGCACCAGACTATTTCCACACTCTTGTCTGTCAACGGGCAGCTTGCCGAGGGTGCGATGCTTTCAGGCACGATTTCCAACGTTGTAGGAATCAGGTCTCTTGAAATGGGTGTTTTCGGCGGTATAATCGTGGGGCTGGGAGTTGCCGCCCTGCACAACCGTTTTTACAAGATTCAGCTTCCAACGGTTATATCATTCTTTGGTGGTGTTCGCTTTGTGCCGATAATTTCAACCTTTGTTTATATAATTGTAGGTATTTTAATGTATTTTATCTGGCCATATATTCAAAAAGGTATTTACTCTCTTGGCGGTCTGGTTTTAAATTCAGGGTATTTTGGAACCTTTATCTATGGAACTATCGAACGAGCTCTCATCCCCTTTGGTCTTCATCACGTATTTTATATGCCATTCTGGCAAACAGGTCTTGGTGGAAGTATGCTTATTGACGGGCAAATGGTTATGGGTGCACAAAACATCTTCTTTGCTCAGCTTGCGTCCCCGTCAACAACTCAATTCTCAGTTGAAGCAACACGCTTTATGAGCGGTAAATTCCCCTTTATGATTTTTGGATTGCCTGGTGCAGCACTGGCAATGTACAGTGTAGCACGCCCTTCCAAAAAAAAGGTAGCAGGCGGATTGCTTCTGTCGGCAGCACTTACCTCTGTAATTACAGGTATTACCGAGCCTATTGAATTTACCTTCCTTTTTGTTGCGCCGATTCTTTATGTAATCCATAGTATTTTTGCAGGTCTCTCCTATATGATAATGCACATTTTGAATGTTGGTATAGGAATGACCTTTTCCGGTGGAGTTATTGATCTTTTCCTTTTTGGAATACTCCAGGGCAACGACAAAACCAACTGGGTAAATGTAATCTGTGTAGGTCTCATTTACTTTGCTGTGTACTACTTCTTGTTCCGTGCGTTAATCAGAAAATTCAACTTCATTACTCCTGGGCGTGAAGAGGACGAAGAAGAAACCAAGCTTTACACTCGAAAAGATGTAAACGCCGCAAAAGAGGATAAATCTGCTCTTATTGTGGATGGTCTTGGTGGCAAGGACAATC
>JAZNMD010000012.1:0-11072 GCA_045579385.1 Clostridia bacterium | reverse complement strand
TGCGCTTTGCGGACGATCCCGACGTTAGAGAGCCTATCAAGTTCCTGCGCCAGCGCGAGCTTGTGCATTTCCAACGCTTTGGCGAAGCCTTACAATCAAGGTGAAGTAAAAAGGATCTGAAAGAGCCGCCGAGTACATACCATCGTGATTTCATATATGTAAAACCTACTGATAAACGCCCCTACTTTGTGTTTTTCAAAGCAGGGGCGTTATTATACAGATGTTTATTGTTTCTTATATTCTCTGAAAATCCACACAATACCAAAAATTATAAAAATACCCATTACAACCCAAAAAGCAATTTTAAATGGTAGTCCCAGTTCAGTTTGCAAGGCTTGTAAGGTTTGAGCGCTACCGAGCAAAGCAAGAATATATAACAAAACATTCATCAATCTACCATTATTGGTATGTTTGCGTTCTTGTTCAATTTTTAATGACTGAACTTTGAAATCTATAGCTTGTTTGTATCTCGAGAAGGAAACAGTTTCTTTCAGGTTATCAATTACATTTAATGTAATGATAGGTACACACGAAGGATAGAATAGACTTTCGACATATATTTGACTATCAATAATTTTATCCAGCTTATGATTAACTTCATAGTCGATAATCATCTTAAGCAACAAATACGCTTTAAACGACTCCAGTATCATACAGTCAAACAAGGTATTGTTTATATCATTATTTGTTACTTGCACCACAACGCCCAAATATTCTGTTGAATAATAATCAAATGCATTTGTTGCAGCAATATTGGCTACTTTAAAATTATCAATTGGCGCGCCAAGAACTTTTTGAAAGTACTCACCTATATCCTTGATTTTATTTGACATAACAAGCGTATTATGCACAAAACTAAAATTATCAACTTCCCATTTGCCTTTTACTGCCTTATTTATGAAGTCGAAAATGTTTTGGAAAACAATATCAGAAATCTTTCTATCATCATCCGTAAAGTCTGTTTCGTTAAAATATTTAATTTTGCTAATTGGTTGTATTCCGTAGTTATTGCTCCTGCCATATATCGTATCGTGACCAATGGGAACTGTACTTTCAAAATCAACGAGTTCAAAGTTCACTATCAGTGCCCCGTTCAACATAAATGCAACAGGATCAACTTGTAAAACTTTTTCATTGAACATTACTAAAAAGCTTTCCATATTGAAGCACATAGAAACATTTATTTTCGATGAATCCAATAAAGCATATGCCGAGTGTTGGAGTGAGAGCGTTGTCATCATCTCTTCTAAAAAACGAGGATATTTCTCGTTAATTTCAACAATGCTTTCTTCAAAATGGAACGCAGATACCTGTTTTAATGAATCAAACTCTACAGTGTACTTGCATTTGGCATCGGGCGATACATACATACTTTTATTAGATACTCCAGAAATGTGATATTGCCTTAGCAAGTCTTTAATTTTACCACGTTGCCAAAAGCGTGGGAAATGCTGTTTGAATTTGTGGATATTGTACGCCGTCATAAAAATAACGGTATCCTGTATTTCCTGATTAATTTTTGAAACTTTTTAACTATGTTTTTCTTTTTAGCCATATTTTATCCTCTTGTATGTTTCAGCCACTTACCAAATTTTTATCCAACACCAGTTACTCCTATGTTTGATATTCGCTTGTTATTTGTGTCCATTCTCACAAATCTATCTGCCAGACCCATATGTATCCATAGAAGGTGTAAGTGCACAATTTTTTGTTGGATGCCATTTACTGATCAGTTCTAGATGCTAAGTATCAAATTTTTTCGACCGAGGCAGCCTTTTGTTTTTTCTGCAAATAGGGCAACCGTTTCCTTTATTTCTATTGCCTATCGATGCTTGCCATTCGTGTCCTTGACCGCACTTCCACCATACTTTTTTATCACTGTTAGGCATTACATCCGCAGGCGTTAATCCGTTGTTTTTTTTCATAATTCCATTCATTGGCTAATGTTGGATTAACTGTTTGTAGATCATTTACACCTTTAATCGCATATCGACCTGAACAATAAGGGCAACCAGTACCCTTATTTCTGCCTTGTATTATTGCTTGCCATTCGTGTCCTTTACTGCACTTCCACCATACTTTCTTGTTGCTATTGGGCGATACATCTACAGGTGTTAATCCGTTGTTTCTCTCATAATTCCATTCTTTTGCTAAAATTGGGTTCACTGTTTGTAAATCATTTGCACCTTTTAAAACTTTTTGGCCCGCACAATATGGGCATCCATTCCCTTTGTGTCTATTACCTATTATTGCTTGCCATTCGTGCCCCTCATTGCATTTCCACCAGACTGTCTCATGGCTGTTAGGCGTTACGTCCGCAGGTGTTAATCCATTGTTTTTTCCATGATGCCATTCTGCTGCCAAAGTTGGATTTAATGTCTGCAAATCATTAAAGCCTTTTAACACTTTTTTGCCTGCGCAATACGGGCATCCGCGCCCGCTGTTTCTAACGGCTATGGATGTTTGATACTCGTGCCCTTTTTTACACTTCCACCATACTTTTTTATCACTATTAGGCATTACATCCATAGGTGTTAAGCCATTATTTTTTTCATAATGCCATTCATTTGCCAAAGTAGGATTTACTGTTTGCAAATCGGTTTGACCCTTAATAGCGATTCGTCCTGAACAATATGGGCACCCAATACCGTTATTTCTACTATTTATTGACGCTTGCCACTCATGTCCTTTGTTACAAATCCACCACACTTTTTTATCGCTATTGGGCATTACATCTATAGGTGTTAATCCGTTGTTTTTTTCATAATGCCATTCTTTCGCTAAAGTTGGGTTGACCGTTTGCAAATCATTTACACCTTTAATAACGCTTTGACCTGAACAGTATGGGCATCCACGCCCGGCATTTCTACTGCCTATTGTTGCTTGCCACTCATGTCCACTTTGGCATTCCCACCAGACTTTTTGCCCACTATTGGGCATTACTTCTGCAGGTGTTAATCCATTATTTTTTTCATAATACCATTCTTTCGCCAAAGTTGGATTCACCGTTTGCAAGTCGTTATAGCCTCTTAAAACTTTTTTGCTCGAACAATATGGACATCCGCGCCCATTATTTCTATCCGCTATACTCGCTTGCCATTCATGTCCACAGGGACCAAGCCACCATGCTTTGCGATGACTATTTATAGTAACGTCTTTGGGGGTAAAATCTCTGTTTTTTGAAGGATGCCATTGCAAAGCGATTTCAGGTGCAAGTGTAGATAAATCATTATATCCGACAAGCACTTTTCTTCCAGAGCAAATAGGACATTGATTCCCAGCAATGCGACTGTAACAAGCCGCTTGCCATTCGTGACCTTTACCACATTTCCACCATACCTTCTTTCCGCTGCCAATGGTTAATTGCGATGGATCAAAATTTGAATTCCTTTCCCAGTTCCATTCTGCCATCAGTTCGGCATTATCGCTTATGTATTTCTTTTCTGCCATAACATTACACAACTTTCGTCTCAATTTATAATCCAAGCTTGTCTTTGCAATTCTTTAAATATTCCGCAAAGGCTTTTGCAACTCTTTTTCCATCTGCTTCTGTTATAATTTTATCTCCTTATACTTTTCAGCAGGAACTACCTGTACAAGCTTCTTGTTAATGATAACAGGGGAAATAATTTCACGCTGATAAGCATTTACTATGTTCATTTCGATTCTTTGAATGTACCGTTTCCCATCACAATTTTGCATTGATATATTCATAGCTAAAAATAGGGATGCTTGCTTCTTAATATCAAATTCTGCCACTTTTTGAAAGAGCTCATCTGGAATATTCAAAACAAAGGGAATTGTCTCGCTGGGAGCAATGGTTTGGATGGATGCAGAATTAGAGCACTTATGTTTCTTCTTGTCAAACAATTCGTTTTCGGCCAATATAGCGGAGCTTACTTCTGAAACGCTAATATTCAATATATCTGTTTCTTTTAGGTTCTTTAACGCAAAAATCAACGCCGTTCCATGCCATGCATTCTTCTCCCACTCTCTGCCATATTGCGAAAAACAACCATCTACCAGCGTATTCAAATAGTTAGCTGTATTACTGCGCTTAAAGTCTGTCTCTGTTATTCCCCTAATGTCTACACGAGGAGTTTTCTTGTCAACTTCCATTTCCAACAGCGTTTGACTTATATCGTTTGCTTTTTTCGTTTGCCATACTGCAACAGCAGCCAATGCTACTGTTCCAAAATACGCCATATAATTGTACCAAAAATCCGCATTGTCGAAGATATTGATTTTTGCTGATAAAAATACAATTAGAATTGTTATCAAGGGCAACAGTAAAAGAATCAACGAAAATATGATAATAATCGATTTTTTCATAGCATACACCTTATGATTGTCTTCCTAAAATATCAAAGTAATCGTCCAACCGCTTTTCAACATACTCGCCGATCAGCTCAATCATTGCATCGGCGTTGCCATCTCGGTAATAAGCATCAAATGCATCGTAATAACGCTTGCGATCGGTGAATTTTACATTGATAGCAGGATAACCGTTACGGATCAAATCAAGATTGAGTATCAATCTGCCGGTTCTGCCATTGCCGTCAATAAAGGGATGGATACCCTCAAATTCAAGATGAAATCTGGCAATGCGTTCAATGATGTGCATTGTCTGCTCACGTTCTTTGTTGACCGCAAGCAACTCCGTCATTTTCGGCTCGATTAGATAGGGCTGAACAGGCTCGGTATAAGCGCCCATAATACGCACGGGGATAGCGCGGTATACGCCCTTATCCTGCGGTCTGTTCACCAACACAAGAGAGTGGATATTTTTAATAACACTCTCAGCTAGGTCGATTTCTTTGGTTGCAATATCCTGCACGTACATAAAAGCATCACGGTGTCCCACGGCTTCAAGGTGATCCTTCATTGGCTTTTGGTCGATGGTCATACCCTCCAAAACCATTGCCGTTTCCTTGAGCGTAAGAGTGTTGCCTTCGATGGCGTTAGAGTTATAAGTGAACTCTACCATGAACTCTTCACAAAGACGCTCTACCTCACCCTCGGTCAGGGGGCGCATCTTTTGAAGCTGATCCTTTTTAGCATCAATGGCGGTCAGGAGTGTAGCACGATTGGTACGCCCGTCAGCGGGCTTCTCTGCGCTTGCAGGAATCATATACAGTTTACCACGGCGTACCATACCGGGGATCTTACCTTCCGCGCACAAAACACGAACACGTCGAGGGGAAATACCCCATTTTGCTGCCGCTTCTGCCACTTTTATATAATCCATAATGAGTTTCCTCCGTTAAAATCTTATATCGAATACCATTATACCACTTTTAAGGAATAATAGCAACGGATTTTTGCAAATTCTTTTTAACATATTATTCCCAAAATGTTTTTGCGGCATTGACTTTGAATTATGGGTTAATTACTTGCTTTTCGAAACGCCGCTATTTATATTACGGGCGTACTATTGGAATAAAGTAAGGAGGAATTGATTGTTCCGTAAAATCGGTTGCCGCTGCAGTCGAGGGGCGTAAAACTGAGTAGACCGAAGCAGTGAGTTTGTGCTTTATAGCTGCGGGTAATCAAAAGCAAAGTGACATTTTCAAAACTACGAGTAAAAAGACGAAGCCCTTTTAAATAAGAGCAAAAGAAAACTACGAAAATGTGGCTGACACTCCATAGGTGCAGATATTCTATGGCGTTTGGTTGTGTACGTTATCACGGTCTGCCTGCTGCAAGGGGCATAACAGCTTGCTCTGCCGTGTGTCAGCGACACACCCGAAGTTTCCACGGATTTAATCGGTAATGAAAATCCTTGCCGATAATGCCCCCTGTGGGCTCTGAGCAAAAGTCAGAGTCGGCACTGCGCTACTGAAAGGCTCACCCCCTTTCGATATCTGCCAAGTGGCAGATTGCGCTATGGGGCCGGTTAGAAGATAGCCGGTAACCCGCAGTACTAAACAATGTTCACAATCAAATAACTCACATTAACGGGAACGCAATGATGTATTTTCCAAAATGAATATGACCGTCTAATCGGTATGATTCCTTTCGGAATGCGCTCCTTTTTAAAGAGGTATGACCAATCTTTCCGATATGATTATGATAATCTTTTCGGAAGTGCCATCCGTTTCTATCGGCGAATGCTGATAGAAACGGATGGCCGGACGAAGTCTGGACATCCGGAGAGGCAAGGCAAAATACCGCATTGTGGAGTGGAAAATGCAAGAAACGACCACCAGGGCAGTAGCAATGGTGGTATTTTGCCTTGCAATCATCTTTTCTCTATGACAAATGATTTACATATCGGAATGACCTTCAGCATTATTCAATGACATACTTTCCTGTATAGAAAGATGATGTACCCTTCGGAATGAATCCACCCCGATTTATGACAGATTTATATTTGCACGCCTTACGGCGTGTTCCGGCTGTTTGACGTTCAAAGGATGACATTTCGAAATGATACCAATTGAACATCAAACAGTCGGCTAAAAAGAGTCACCGGTTAGAGTGAGCAATTATATAACTTTTTTCGTTTCGGAATGATTATGACCGTCTTATCGGAATGACGGCGGCATTTTTGATATGATAGCAATGACATTCATTTCGATATGATCGCAAAAATATTACCATCATTTATAAAGGCTGCGGCGGGAGATTTTTCTCCTGCCGCAGCCGGTTTTTTCCTGTTGAAAAATTAGCAAAAGGTACTTGACAAATTGCAAAGTATGTATCATATTTCCTCAGCCTTCAAGGTAAAAAGCGGCAAAACACTTTTTACTTGCCAAAAATTCTGCGGTCTTTCATACTCCCATCACAAGCTTTAAAAGCATACATAGACGAACCGAAAGGTTTGTCAATTCAGAGCCAATGTGCCGGGTTCGGTGCCGCTGTATCACAAAACACGGCGGCGGCTCGGAAAGGAGATAATGCGTATGAAAGAAGACAGAAAAGGCCCTGTCAATAATTTGAAGGATCAGGTTATTGCATTCTTTGATAAATGCAACGAAGGCGGCTATGGAGCTCAAGACCGAAATATGGAATCCTGCTTACGCTTTGCAGAGTATTTAGGCGAGAACACAAATTTGCAGAAGATGCAAAATGCCGAAGCACGCCATCTGTACAAATACGTTGAATATATGAAAGCCAAAGGGTTAGCAGTTTCCACAATGATGACGGATCTCTCGGGTATTCGATTCTATTATAAGCGTAACGGCTGCAAAAACGAATTACCCACCAACGACAAGTTGAATTTGGGTCAACGCGAGGTCGGAAAATACGACCGCGCGTGGTTGCCCGGTGAAATTGATCGTTGTTATGCGCTTGCTAATCTCAAGGGTAAACCAGACATTGAAGCCGCTATGGACTTTATGTTGCACTTCGGTCTTAGAATTGACGAGGCCACCTCGTTAAAGTTGTCCTATCTTAAACGTGCTCTCAATCACGGTCAACTTATGGTTACGGGTAAAGGCGGTAAACAGCGCGTAATTGATTTTGACGAAAGCGGTAAGCACAAGGCAATTATTGAAAAGTGGTTGTCCTTTGCAGAAGCAGGCGGTAAATACCCCACGGATTATCTGATCTGTGATAAAAAGTGCAGAAGCGTGGAAAAGAAGAAAAAGAGTATGCAGAACTGGCTGATCCGTATGAAGAAGCAAATCCTTGAACCGGGTAGATCTGAATTGACCGAACCCGGCAAAAAGCCGAGAAGAGATACAATTTCCTTTCACGGTTTGCGTCATACCTTTGCACAGAACTATTTAATCGAGCTCAGCTATATGAATCCCAAGGATGCAAGGCTTAAGGTAAGCCAGGCACTCGGGCACGAAAGAATGGAAATTACAAGGGTTTATACCAACGAAAAGAAAACTTAATTGACCTTTTGAAATAAGACAATCGGCATAGGACTCCATACAGCGGTAGTTCTACCGGAGGACTATGCCGAAAGCAATCATATAGCAGACTGCTTTGAAATATTATTATACAAAAGGAGTGTGATGCTTATAACTAAAAAGCCTGATTCCGAAACGACTGCAAAAAATGAACTCGGAACACAAAGATTTACTGTTACAAATATCACACCCGAGTTTGATGATAAAAACGATAAGCCACGGGAACGGCAAATGATAGAGAGCTTATATCGGATTTTTGCAAAATACGAGAAAGTTCAAAAATAAAGCGTTGAAACGAAGGGCCTCCGGTGGTATAATTATACCATCGGCGGCTCTTTCTTCTTAGGAGGAAGAGCATGATAAAAACAGATGCTATTTATGCAAGACAGTCGGTTGACAAAATGGACAGTATCTCCATTGAAAGTCAAATCGAGTTTTGCAAATACGAAACAAGGGGTGAAGAACACCGGGTATATCAGGATAAAGGCTATTCAGGCAAAAACACAGAGCGACCGCAGTTTCAGGAAATGCTGAACGCAATCCGCAAGGGCGAGATCAAACGTGTGATCTGCTACAAGTTAGATCGTATCAGCCGTTCCATCCTCGATTTTGCAACGATGATGGATGAATTTCAGCGATACGGGGTTGAGTTTGTTTCCTGCACCGAAAAATTTGATACTTCTACACCGATGGGCAGAGCGATGCTGAATATCTGTATCGTGTTTGCACAGCTTGAACGCGAGACCATACAACAGCGTGTTACCGATGCTTACTGCGCCCGTAGCCGCAGAGGTTTTTATATGGGCGGCAGAGTGCCTTTTGGGTATAAATTAGAGCCGTATCAGATTGACGGAAAGCGCACCTCTCGGTACGTTGTTGACGAGGAAGAAGCAGAGATTATCCGTCTTATCTATTCACTATATTCCGAGCCGCAGATCTCTTATAACGACATTGTGAAGCACCTGATCGAAAACGGAATCCACAATAAACGCTTGCCAAGCGGTTGTTGGGATAAGGCACGCATTGCCGATATGATTAAAAATCCTATTTACGTAAAGGCTGACCTATCCGTTTTTCAGTTTTTCAAGGGACAAGGCTCGGAGCTACATAATCCGCCCGAGGATTACATCGGCACCAACGGCTTATATCTTTACGCAGAAAAAACGGCAAAGCGCAAGACGGTATCTCTTGAAAATCAGCATATCGTTGTTGCCCCTCACGAAGGTATTGTACCAGCGGATATATGGCTGAGAGCAAGGCTTAAATGTCTGAATAACAAGCAGGTTGCAAAGCCGTTGAAGGCTTCAAACACGTGGCTTGCAGGCAAGATCAAGTGTGCCAAATGCGGATATGCTTTAACCGTTCGCAAAGCAAAAACCAAGGTTGGCAGATACTTCATTTGCAGCCGCCATATGCAGACCTTAAACGGCTGTGACGGTGTAGGAGGATTACACGCCTATGAGGTTGAAGAAACCGTATTGAACGCCATAAAGGAACGCCTTAAAAAATTTGATGTACTTACCGATTCTACACAGAAAACGAATAATAGCAACACACAAATTGATGAGCTGAATTTGAAAATTGAAAAATACCAGACCGAGATCGAAAAGCTGATGGATAAGTTGGCAGATGCTGATGATATTCTGACAGACTATATCCGTACTCGTATCAAAGAGTTGGACGCCAAAAAGAAAGACTGTCAAAAGCAGATTGCAGAACTGGAACCGCTTGTGACAGCCACACAGGATGTACACGAAATTACAGGGTATATGGATAAGTGGGAGGTACTTTCCGTCGGCGACAAAATGGCGGTCGTGGATATTTTGATCTCCAAAATCAGCGCAAGCGAAAGTAATATTGAAATCACGTGGAAGTTTTAAAATAATACTTCATGTTGGCTGTAAAGGCGAAGGGCTTCGCGTAATACAGGACAACCTAAACAGCACAAACTTTTACGCTTACAACCCTGAATTCGACAAGTGAAAACAAAGCAGAGCAGGTGGGAACTTACCCATCTGCTCTTAACTGTTCGACAAATTGGGATTTGGCAAACTAAAAGATGCCTTTGTTATATTTAATTATAGCGCGAAAAGTTATAACAATTCCAAGAATAATACCAATAAGCAAACAAACGGCTCCAACAAAAAGAAAGATGTTGTTTTCAGTATATAGAGTTACAGAAGACAGAAAGCTAAATAGGATTATGGAGATGCCAGCAATAATAGTACCCAAGCCTACTTGTTTTCCGAAGGGTATCCTATCTTCTTTCGAAACACGGTGCCTATGATACGGATGAAGAAATGATATGTTTCCTCGCATATTTAAAACCCCAAGAATAATGCATACAAACCCTACAAGAAAAGCACCGATATTACCTTCCATAATATAGTCTCCCGACAAATTATTATTTATCAAGTAGCATTATACCACAAAACATAAAAGAATAAAAGTATATATACGTAGCTTTATTAAAGGTTTATGGGTGTTGGCAGGAGGATGGCGTTCTTGTTTTTCTTGACATAATGTAGCAACCATAGCTTCCAACCCCTAAATATGCTACAAGTAATATCCACAAAGATATTACGGGGTATGGAGGTGTTGTAGAAAAGCAAAACGGCCAAGCACAAAAATCTATAACTGCGTGCAGTGCGATTGGAACCCACAAATTGTTCGTTTTCTTATAAATTGCGCCTAATTACAATCCTATTTATTATCATAAACCAAGGCTTTTTCTACCTGTAATGATTTTAAAAAAGTTAGTTTTCAAATTGGAAGTTGTTTATTTTAAACCGCATTTTTTATACAGTTCTTCAATGCACGGTGATTTATACTCTATGTATCCGTCTATATCATTTGGGAATAATTCTGCGGCTTTTTCTTTTATCAAGCTATACTTTTTTACTGCTTCGGGATTGCTTCGGAGAAAATCTCTGAATGTAATATGACGGTGCAATTCTTCCGAGTATTTCGGACATACATATAAGTGATGCAATTGCAGATGCTCTTTGCCCGAATACTTAAATGCTTCTCTATCTTCAATGCCAAGATCCCCCTCGTGGATATATCCGATTGCTTTCAAACCGTCAACCACCGCAGCAAATGCCGAGTAATCATTAATAATCACATCAATATCAATGCAAGGTTTGGCAGACATTCCTTCGACAGAGGTGCTTCCGCCGCAGAAGAAGCCAAAGGCAGAGAAGTTATTAT
>JAZNMD010000011.1:0-2080 GCA_045579385.1 Clostridia bacterium | reverse complement strand
CTTCAAGTCAGTTCTTTATCTGCTATGATGATGCTTCGTTCCTTGACGGAAATTATGCGGCATTTGGTAAGGTAATTGAAGGTATGGAGACAGTCGACGGATTTTTGGATGTAGAAAGAACATTTAATTCAATGGGCGAGGAAGCTTCTCCGGTAGAGCCTATCGTAATGAAGAGTGTGACAATTATCGAATAATTTGCGGAAGGTGGAAAAAATGAAAAGAGTAGTTTCTTTAATACTTGCTGTAATGCTTGTCTGCTCGACTTTAGTGTTTGCACACCCGTTTACTGATGTAAAGGGGCACTGGGCAGAGACTGAGATTGAAAAGGGGTACACAAACAAAACCATAAATGGCGACCCTGACGGGCGTTTCAGACCTGACGAAACAGTTACAAGAGCGGAGTTTCTTAAGATGCTTACATCGGTCATCTGCACAAAGTACGAGGTTGACATTCCCGAAGAATTTGCGGATGACACTCATTGGGCTTCAAAATACTACAATTTTGCAAATATGTATATCTTTGCAAGCCAGGAAAAAGAAGCTGTTGATGGTGTAATCCCGGGAGTTATGACAACTGCGGAAGATTTTGACAAGGAAATCACCCGTTGGGAAATGGCGTTTGTGATGAGCGGCGCAATGGCAAATCTTTTAGGACAAGTCCCCCCGACAGAGCCTGTTGGCGATTTCAAAGATATTGATGTTATCAATTTCTACAGTCCGGCTATTAAAGGTGCAATATTCAACTGCAATGTTTTACAGTTTATGACGGGCGATGAGAAGGGTATGTTCAACCCTTCAGCAAAGGGTACTCGTGCAGAGGCTGTTACGGTTATTAACCGCGTTGATAAATTTATTCAGGATGTAATAGACCTCTTTACCGAAACGACCAAAAAGGAAGAGGAAGAGTACAACAAAAAGATTCAGGAATCTTTGGTTACATATGAGGATATCCCGTCAGGACATCCCATTGTAACAATGGTTATGTCAGACAATAAAAGGTTTATGATAGAGCTTTATCCTGAACACGCACCGCAAACAGTTGCAAACTTTGTAAAGCTGGTTAAGGATGGATTTTACAATGGACTTACTTTCCACCGTATTGTTCCCGGATTTGTAGCTCAGGGCGGCGACCCGAAAGCTGACGGTACCGGCGGCAGCGGCAGCTCTATAAAAGGGGAGTTTTCAAGCAATGGGTTCGGAAGAAACACCCTTTCACATACAAAGGGTATAGTTTCGATGGCTCGTTCATCACATCCCGACAGTGCATCAAGCCAGTTCTTTATTTGCTATGACGATGCATCATTCCTCGACGGAAGCTATGCTGCATTCGGCAAGGTCGTACAAGGTATGAATGTTGTTGAAGATTTTACAAAAGTAGAGCTTGAAATGAACCCAAGCGGAGAGATTGCGTCCCCCGTAAAGCCGATAGTTATAAAATCAGCAACAGTCAGTATGGGCAAATAGGTTAAAAATCAAGGGGATGTTAAAATTGTCAAGAACGCAAAAAGACGGAAAAATCAAATAATATCCTTTGCAAAATGGTAATAAAAAGCTGTTTATGATTATATAAATGTTGAAAAATCGCATAGCAATGCGATTTTTCTGCTTTTATAGTCTTTTTGCTACGCACAAACCTCGCACCTCGGTGTACACAAGTACACCTTCGGGTTCCCAAAAGCCTTGATTTTGGCTCGGTTTGTGTGTTCTGAATCAATTTTACCTATCCCCTAACAAAAGGGGCTGTTTAAAAACACAGTTTTTAAACAGCCCCTTTTTATATTCTTTAAAGATTATGTTTATTTTTGATATAAACGTTTTGTTTCGTAGGTTGGCTCAAAGCTTACATTTATGCCTAAGCGTTTAAGAATTTTCTCATCTTCTTCGCTGAGAATTACTGTGAAGTGAGCGTTGCTTCCGCGAAGGTTTTCAAGCTGCTCCTTGGCGGAGTTTGAAACGGGATTTGAAAGTGCTGATATGGTAAGAGCCAAAAGCACCTCATCCGGATGAAGCCTTGGGTTTTTATGCTTAAGACAGCTTGTTTTAAGGTCGCATATTGGTTTAAGGACATTTGCATCAATCA
>JAZNMD010000010.1:0-2742 GCA_045579385.1 Clostridia bacterium | reverse complement strand
GCTTATATGGCAGAAGGTCTTGTAACTCTTGCAGGCAGCCGTCTCTACACCAGCGCTGCTTATACTCCCGAGATGATTGACGAAGCTCTTGCAGCATTTGACAGAGTATTCGAAAACATCGTTTGCCTCGAGAAATAATTTATCATAAGATGCGGGGGGCAGGAATGCTCCCCCGTTAATCCGAAAGGAAAATACAAAATGGATGTTTTAACCGCTAAAAAACTTGTTATTGAAGCAGGCGAAAAGCTTGTTGCAACAGGTCTTATTGCAAGAACATGGGGTAACGTAAGCTGCCGTGTTGATGATAAAACTTTTGTTATCACTCCCAGCGGCAAGTCATATATCGGTCTGACTCCCGATGATATCGTTGAGGTTGCCATCGAAACCCTTGAATGGGGCGGAAGCGTCAAGCCCTCATCAGAAAAAGGCATCCACGCCGAGGTTTATAAGGCATATCCCGATGCAGGTTTTGTTATTCACACTCATCAGAAGGTTGCTTCGGTTATCAGCACTCTTTCAGAGGGTATTGACAAAATTACGGGAGAAGCAGAGAAGCTCATCGGCAGCAAGGTGCTTATCGGCTCATACGGTCTGCCCGGCACAAAGAAGCTCCGCAAGGGCGTCACAAACGCTCTCCATATGTCACCTTCAAAGGCTGTCGTTATGGCTCATCACGGTGCTCTTTGTTTCGGTAAGGACAGTGACGAGGCTTTTGACGTTGCAAATATGCTTGAATCTGTTTGCACAGACTATATTCTTGCAAATGCAAAGGATAAACTCGGCATAAAAGCAGACACATTGGAAGATTTCTGTACAAAGATGGCAGATATGCTTACCAAGACCAAAAAAACAGTTGAAATTGATAAATCGCTGGTATATAATAGTACCTACGATAGAGAAAACGGCAAAATCATCTTTACAAACGAGGCTGACGGCACTGAAATTACAATGGACGTCATCACCTGCGTGTGTGATGGTCCCGTTAGCGGATCTGCCCTTGCTCATCGTGATATTTATCTTTCAAATTCAAAATTCAACCATATTATTCATAACACATCAGACGAGGTTGTTGCAGTTTCAAGATTGCACAAGCCTATGAAACCTCTTCTTGATGACTTTGCTCAGATTTGCGGCACAAAGGTCAGATGCGCAACAACTGACAACTGCGGCAAAAAAATCAAGGGCAAGAATGCAGTTCTCCTCAAGGATGAAGGCGCACTCTGCTGCGGCTCCGTAGAAGGCGATGCTCAGGCCGTTGATATGATTATGAGCAAGAGTGCTCTTGCCCTGCTCGGCTCCAAGGTTTTCGGCAAGGCAAAGGCAATCAACCCTGTCGAGGCTCTGCTTATGCGTGTTGTTTACCTCGCAAAGTATTCCAAGAAGGCAGACCAATAATTCAGAACACTACCATCTTTTGTCCCCCCCGTTTTATACGAGAAAAATCCGAGGAAGAGAAAACTCTCTTTCCTCGGCTTTTTCTTTTTGCGCATTAAAAGCAAGTGATATTAAGGTAAAATCAAGCAAGATTTTTGTTTGTAAAATGTTAAAAAGTAAAACAAAGGTTGACAGATTTGAAATATAGTGTTAAAATTAACATATGCATATAGATTAAATGTGCACAAAATTACGAAAGGATGACAAAAAGATGGATTTCACAGCAATTCTTAACACTGTTGTTGAAGCAGTTAAGGGCGTTGATTGGGAAAAGGTTATCGCAACTGTAAAGGATATCGTTGAAAAGATCATCCCCATCATCACAGATAAGGTTGTTCCCGTAATCACAGACCTCATCGGTAAGATCGCATAATCAGCGATTCGATGCTTAATCAAAACGAAAACCCCGTCTCAGGACGGGGTTTTTTGTTTATCTGAAGCTTCTACCGGGGTGTCTGCCTGCAAAATAACAGGTGAGAGTGCCGTCGCCGTTATCGGTGTAGAGCAGGCAGGTATACCTTTCTTTCTGATATTCGTATCCGCCATCGGGTTCGAAGGAATAATCATTTATGAAAAGTCCGACGTGCTTGTGGGATTTGTCTTTTTCCCAATTTCCTGCAAACATTGATTCCAATTCAGCGGCATCTAAGGTGAAACAAACGGTAACGGAAGGGTCTTGGAAGGCTCTGTCAAATCTGCCGTCAATAAAAACGGCGGATTCGGGGACGTTCAGTTCATAGCGTTCCGAAAGTAACGAGACAAGCTTTCTTGAGAAGCCTGATTCGATTTCAAGATAACCTATGCTGAAGAATGTGCAGCCTGAAAAAGTCAGAAGGAGTATTGCCGAAAGAACAAAACAAACAGTTTTTTTCATAATATTACCTCCGATGAAATGATAGATCGGAAATGTTAAGTTGATATTAATAGTCTGTGAAAAATAAAAAAAGGAGTCCATAGACTCCTTTTAATATTCAAACTTGTTCCAGGGGAATTCCTTTGCATCGGGTTTTGCGGTGAAGCAGAGGGGCAATTTTGTTATCGGATGAGCAAACTCAAGCTTATATGCAAAAAGTGCAAGCTTGCCGTTTCCGCCGCCGTATTTGCCATCGCCGCAGAGGGGAAGTTTTCTGGAAGCGAACTGAACTCTTATCTGGTGTGTTCTGCCCGTATGAAGCAGAATATCGAGCATCGTGAATCCATCGTTATAGCCGACGGTTTTATATTCAAGTGATGCTTCCTTTACACCTTTTCTGCTTCGTTTGACCGTATAGGTTTTATTTTTTTGTCTGTCGTGAAAAAGCAGATCCT
>JAZNMD010000009.1:0-2261 GCA_045579385.1 Clostridia bacterium | reverse complement strand
TGTAAACAATTTCGCATTATGGCTTGACTTTTATCACAAAAGCTGTTAGAATGTTAGTAAACTAAACAGCTTGCTGTTTCAACAATAGAAGTTCAAACAATCCGTAACATTGTTTAATTTAATTCCCCTTTCGGTTTTCTCAGGACCGAAAGGGGTTTGTTGTTTTATTGGTTTAATAATAATATCAATATTTTTCTCTGACAAGAGAAATTTTTGAATTTGGTTAAAGTTTCGTTGATACAGCCCTTTCTATAGAGCTTTCAACGAAATTGTTTAGTGACATCTGCCTCGATATAGCAGCAATTACCGCCTTCTTATGCAGTTCGGGCGATATACGCACGTTAAAGCTGCCTTTATATGCTTTTTCCGGCTCTATCCCCTCAGCAGCGCACATTTCAAGATAATCGTCAACGGCGGCGTGAAAATCACTAATTAGGTCGTGTGCATTTTCGCCCTCGTAGGAAATCAAAGACCGAACGCCTAAAACTTTACCATAGAAAATAGAATCTTCAGCAGAAAACTCTATGCTGCCAATATATCCCTTATATTCAATCGTGTTGCTCATAACAAGCCCTCCTGTTCTAAAGCTTCTATCAATTGCTTAACTTGGTATTCAAGCAATTCTTTTCGTGGGTGTGGCTTATGCATTAAAATAGATGGGTTTTTATCAGATACGAAAATAACCCTTGACCCGCTTGTCTTTCCTTTGTTGGAACGCTTATAAGAGAAGTAACGTAAAAGAGCTTCCGCATCATCAAAAGTAAAATTTCTTGGTTTTGCTTTTAACCGTTCGATTAATTTTTCTTTTTGACCCAAAACGACACCTCAGCTTTCACTTATATTATACCACAAAAAAATAAAAATGCAACTATTTTTAGTTGCCGATGCTGTTGATTTTTTGTGTACGTCTTTACCTATAATTTTGTGATATGTCAACATTGGCATCTTTTTTCTATTTCTTTGCTTCAAATCTCTGCGCTTATGTGGTTTTACGCAAAGGAGCTTCAAGGAGAGAAAGAAAGATAGGGCTTATATAAATTGTGCTACCGGTAGCACAATTATTAAGCAAGCGTAAAAAGCTATTGACAACGCGGCATTAAGGGGATATAATAAATATAGAAAGGGTGCTACCGATAGACGGTTTGCCCATTGATTTATAGGTTATGAAATAACCGCATCATTTGGACGTGAGGGCGGTTATTTCTTTTTGCCTTGCAATTCGTTTAACAGTATCAATATTAGTATCAACGCTATTAAGTAATCCATAAGCAAATCCCCCTTTCGGGGGCAGGATTTAACCGCCTACCGTATAGGTAACACCCTATTTAACATTATATACGCCTTGGCTTTTTTCAAGGCTTTTTGTTTGCCCTTTTTTATCTTCTTCTAATGGGTCTAATGGACAAGTTCTGTTTGGGCTCTAAAAGCAATTTCAAGGAATAGTCCAAAATTTTATCTTTGCGTTCAGATATAATTAACTTGTAGAATTTTTTTGGATGTCGTTTATACAAGAAATATCATCTATAACATCATATATTTCAGAAAGGTTAATTCGTGGGACAATGCGTTTTAAAGCGGAATTACAGTCAGGATTTTTTAAAGAGGATAAATAATCAAAATACTTAATACGTTTATTATTTATCGTTATGGATGATGTTGGGTGTTCAAAAACTCTATAGTTCAATTCATTCTTTTTTGTCAAGACATTAAGCATCATTTCTTCATCAGCTTGGGGGGCAAAGGCAACTACCGCAATCGAACACAGGGGCTAAAACTTGTGTGTCGGTATTTTCGTCATAAAGAAATCCCCAGTTTCCGTTCTGTTAGTGTTCGTAGGGACATTTTCTGACAGTATGCAGGTGTGGTAACGGCGGATGGCGGTTAGTCATCCGCAGTTACTGCGTTTATCTCGCATTGTGCGGTATTTATGCGGGGAGCAGTTCCGGTTGTGCTACGGTCACTGCTACGATCTGCGGTTGTTGTTCGGCTTCTGCCGCATCGTCATAATCCCATTCACCGATGTCACGGTAAATGATTCGGATTTTTTGAGCGGAGTGCCGTGAGTATTTCACGGTGCGTTCTCCGATCTCGATCCTTGCGATAAACAGACGCACGATTTTGGGTGTTAATTTGTCAATGGTTTTATACCGTTTTGCTTTCTCAATGAAAGCGTCTACGTTGGCAGACGACGATTTCAGTTTTTCCAAGCGTTCCTCTTTCAGCGGGAGAGCCTCGTCTATTTCTCGTTGCTCGTCGTTGTA
>JAZNMD010000008.1:0-4110 GCA_045579385.1 Clostridia bacterium | reverse complement strand
ATGATCTTGAATGTGATGAAATATTCAAAAAAAGCAATGATACGCCTGTCAGTATAGTTGCTCAGACAACACTGAGACGTGAAAAAGCAAAAAGAATTGAAGAAAATTTAAAAAAGTATTTTACAAATACAATTTTTTTTGATACAATATGTAGTGCAACTGCGGAAAGACAGTTAGCGGCTGAAAAATTATCCTCTGAATCTGATGTTATGTTGGTGCTGGGAGGGAAAAACAGCTCAAATACAGAAAAACTTTTTGAGATATGTCGTGAACACTGTCCTGACACGTATAAGATTGAAAATGCAAAAGAATTAGATGGGCTTGCCCATTTATTTAAAAAAAATATAAAAAAAGTAGGCATTACCGCCGGAGCATCCACTCCGGACAAGGTAATCAAGGAGGCAAAATTAACCATGGCGGAAATTAAAAATGAAATGAACTTTGCAGAGGCATTGGAAGAAACTTTAAAACCCTTAACAACAGGCGATATTGTTAAAGGTGTAGTTATCGGAATTACCCCTACAGAGGTACAGGTGGACATTGACGGCAAGTACGATGGCGTTATTCCTTACAATGAAATGACAAATGACACATCGGTAAACCTTTCAGAGCTTGTTAAGGTTGGCGATGAAGTGGATGTTTTTGTTGTTCATGTATCGGACAGTGACGGCATTGTTACTCTCTCAAAGAAAAAGATTGATGCTGAAAAAGGTCTTCAGGAGCTTCGCGAGGATTTTGAAAACAAAACTGTTTTAACGGGAAGAATTGTTGAAATTGTCAGAGGCGGAATTGTTACTATCGCTAAAGGTATCAGGGTATTTATCCCTGCATCTGAGGCATCAGAGCGTTTTGTTGAAGATCTGGGTGCTCTTCTTAATTCAGAAGCATCTTTCAGAATCATTAAGATGGATAAGGACAGAAGAGGCAGACTTAGAGTTGTTGGATCAATCAAAACTGTAGCAAGAGAAATTTCACAGCAGAAAGCTGAAGAATTCTGGGCAACAGCAGAGGTTGACAAAAAGTACACAGGTACTGTTAAGTCACTCACAAGCTTTGGTGCATTTATTGACCTTGGCGGCGTTGATGGTCTTATTCATATTTCAGAGCTTTCAGAGGGTCACATCAAGCATCCATCAGAAGTGGTTAAGGTTGGCGACTCTATTGAAGTATATATAAAGGAACTCAACAAGGAAACAAACAAGATTTCTCTTGTAAAAGAGCTTCAGGCTGAAAAGGACGCTAAAAAAGCTGCTCTTTGGGCCGGCATTGAGGTAGGAAAGACATTTAACGGTATCGTTAAATCGCTTACAAACTTTGGTGCATTTGTTGATATCGGCGGAGTTGATGGTCTTGTTCACATTTCTGAGCTTTCATGGAACAGAATCAAGCATCCATCAGAGGTTGTTGCTGTAGGTGACACAATTGAAGTTTATGTTAAGGATATCAATCCTGAAACAAACAAGATTTCTTTGGGTCATAAGAAAGAAGAAGACAGCCCTTGGTATCAGGCTACAAAGGATCTTTCTGTTGGCGATACAGTAAAGTGTAAGGTTGTTCGTATCCTTCCTTTCGGCGCTTTTGCTGAGATTGCACCTTTTGTAGATGGTCTTATTCACGTTTCACAGATTGCAAATACCAGAATTGATAAGCCTTCTGATGTTCTTAATATCGGTGATGAGCTTGAAGTACGTGTTGTTGAAATCAATAATGACACAAAGCAGATTGGTCTTTCCAGAAAGGTTCTTCTCCCTGACTATGTTGAAGAAACAGCAGTAGAAGAAGAAACTGTAAGTGACGAGTCTTACACCGAGGAAAGCTCTTTCACACTTGGCGATATTCTGGATGCTGAGTAATTAATTTAAACCCGGTCATTTGCGGGCTGTAACAAAAGATATATTAACTTTGTTACAGCCCGTTTGATGTTTTTGAGCCTTTTCGGAAATATCCTGAAATATCAGAGTATTTCCGAAAAGACTTGAAGAAAGGCGGAAGTGTAAAATGAACGTTTGTGAGTATAAAAAATCAATAAAGAATAAAAAGATTTCTGTTATCGGTGTAGGGGTCAGCAATGTACCGCTTATTAAGTTTTTGCTTGATGCAGGAGCGGTTGTTACTGCACACGATAAAAAAACCACTACGCAGCTTGGCGAAGTATATGACGACCTTAAAAAAGCAGGTGCGGAGTTTGTTTTAGGGGATGAGTATCTTAAGAATATCCCTGTAGATACCGAGATTATATTTAAAACTCCGGGAATAAGACCTGATGTTCCTGAACTTTTAGCTGCGGTAGCACGTGGGGCTGTTTTGACTTCTGAAATGGAGTTGTTTTTCAAGCTGTGTCCTTGCAGAATAATTGCAGTTACGGGCAGTGATGGCAAAACCACAACTACAAGCCTTATCGGCGAGATGCTTAAAAAAGAGGGATATAATTGCTATATCGGGGGAAACATAGGGAAGCCTCTCATAGGCGAGGTTGAAAGAATGACGGAATCTGATATGGCTGTTGTAGAGCTTTCAAGTTTTCAGCTTTTTTCAATGAAAAAAAGTGCAGATGTTGCAGTGGTAACCAACGTTACGCCAAATCATCTGGATTGGCACAAGGATTTTAAAGAGTATGTTGAAGCAAAAAAGAGCATATTCTCTAATAAAAGTGATTGCAGGGTTATATTAAATTTTGATAACGAAATAACAAGAAGCTTTGCAGAGGAAACAAAAAATTATATGTATTTCAGCAGACAAAGTGCAGTTGATCACGGGCTTTTGCTTAAAGACGGTAATATAGTTATGGCTGATTTTGGAAATGAAAAGATTTTTATTTCGGCTGATGATATTAAAATCCCCGGTGTTCACAATATAGAAAACTATATGGCGGCAATTGGGGCTGTTTATCCGTTTGTGTCAGCTCGGACAATTGAGTATGTTGCAAAAAACTTTGGAGGAGTCCCTCACAGAATTGAGTTTGTGCGTGAACTTGACGGAGTAAAATATTATAATGATTCCATTGCAAGCAGCCCTGCAAGAACATCTGCAGGCCTTAATTCATTTGACAAAAAAGTTATATTGATTGCAGGCGGATATGATAAAAAAATTCCGTTTGACGATCTTGGGTATCTTATAAATGAAAAGGTTAAAGAACTTATCCTGATAGGTGTGACATCTGAAAAAATTGAGGCGGCGGTAAGAAATGCCTCAAATCACAAAGACCTTAAAATTCATCGTGAAACCGATTTTGAAAATGCGGTAAACACCTCGCGCAGCGTTGCAACATCAGGCGATATTGTTATTTTGTCTCCTGCCTGTGCAAGCTTTGATTTGTTTAAGAATTTTGAGGTAAGAGGAAATACTTTTAAAGAAATAGTAAACAGCTGGGAATATTAAATATGCAAAAAACGTCGTTTCTGTAAATGAAGCGACGCTTTTTATTGAAGATTTTTAGAAACTTTTATATCATGGAAGGCTTTTAGTGACATATAGATGATGAAGGCTATACCAAGAAATACTATAAAATGAGCAGCGTGAAACTCATCTGAAGCAAATTTAAATGCAAATCTGGCTTCTCCAAAGTGGATGACAGTAGATTTCAGGATGTCAAGACATAATTTAAGAGGGTATCGTAAAATATTTACAGAAACCCAGGGGCAGATATAAAACATTATTGAGGCGAGATACCCAAGCCCAAAAATTACAGAGGCAATGGGGATTACCCAAAGATTTGTAAAAAGCTGAATATATGAAATCTTTCCGAAAAACAGTGCTAAAAAATATGAGGTTGTGATAAAGGTCGCAATAGAAAGTCCAACAGATGAAAGAATCGAAGAAGACAATACCTTTAACGGTTTGTAGACTTTCCTTTCGGGGATATGCTTGATGAGTGAATTTGAAAATTCGTTTAAGTACGGAAAATACACAAAAATCCCGAGTGTCGCCAAGCAGGATAAAACAAGACTCTTGGAAAACACAGAGTACGGTGCAATAAATACAAGAATTCCAAAAGATAAGAACAGAGCGGTAACAGGGTTATATTCACGCCGCAGTATCATAGCAATAATCATTGTAATCAGCATAATGGATGCACGACAAACTGAATATGTAAAAGCTGATGCTGACATA
>JAZNMD010000007.1:0-6438 GCA_045579385.1 Clostridia bacterium | reverse complement strand
TAACAAGTCTGAGAGCATATCTGTTGCCCTTGTTTAAAATTGTGCTGATGTAACTTGCAAGCTGTGCAGGGGTAAACATATTATCAGACTGACCTATCGCCGCCTGAAGAGTATCTCCCGGATACCATTCCAAATCCAACTTTTTTCGATACTCAGGCCCGGCAACTATTCCTTTTGATTCTGAAAGTTCAATTCCCGTGGTCTCGCCCAATCCAAATTTATGTGCGTAGCTTTCAAGCTTGTCAATAGTAAGCAGTCGCCCTACCTCATAGAAAAAGTAGTTACACGACACCCCGATTGCTTCTGACACATTTATCATACCGTGAGTTTCGCCCGTATTCTTCCAGATAAGGCACGTGGGTTGATAGGATGGAGCATAATACTTATAAACACCTTTGTCTTCAAGCTTTTGTTCCGGGGTTATAATCCCCTCCTCAAGTGCCGCAACAGAAGTAAGCGGTTTGAATGTAGACCCTGGTGTATATGCACCATCAAGTGCTCTGTTAAAAAGAGGCTTGTGTGGGTCATTTAAAAGTTCATTATATAATTTGGTGTATTCTGTCGGCTCATACCCCGGGAGAGATGCCATAGCCAGAACATCGCCCGTTGCAATCTCAACTGCGATGGCTGCACCACTATAACAATCTTTTCCCTTGTCCCCCTGGGCTGAAATTATACTTTCAGCAAGAGCATCTTCGGTAACCTTCTGCAGTCCTGCATCCAGCGTAAGAATTGCATAATTCCCCGGTTCTGCCGCTTTCACGCCAAAGGTTTGAGACGAAGACCCTGATGTTACCTTTTCAACACGTTTATATCCATCTTTACCTTTCAGGTACTTTTCAAGCACCTTTTCAAGACCATCCTTGCCGATTATATCGTTCATACCATAGCCTTGGTCACTGAGTTTTAAATATTCTTCACGGTAGATTATATCGGTTCTTCCAAGTATATGTGCAGCCATTGAACCGTGCGGATATTCACGAACAGGCTCAATTTCCACGCTGACGCCCGGAAGCTCAAATTCATGTTCTTTTATTTTTTGCACGGTTTCCATTGCTATATCATTTGCAAAGGTATAAGGATTGGTAAGACTGAAATTTTTTGTTTCCATCGTATACCTTACTGCAACTATATTTCGTGCTTTTTCAGGCTCAAAATGTTCAGAAATCTCATATTCTTCAAAATAATGATTTAATATATCTTCTTCCGTTTTCAGCTTTTGTAAATGGTTTTCTTCTTTCCATTTTTCAAATGTCATTGAAGAATTTACACTTTCCGGCTCAAATTTACAGGATTCAGAAGAAATAGGAAAATCCTCAAAATAGGGGATTTTGTCTTCATCACATATATCAATCAATCGGCTTATGGTATCATTTAACGACTTGTTGCTCGTATCAATAGCCTGTATAGAGATGTAGTATCCCATCTTGTTTGTAACCAAAGGGACACCGTATCTGTCCATAATTTCGCCACGGGGTGCTTTTATGGTGCTTGCCCTGACAAGTCGGTTTTCTGCTTTTTGTTTGTATTCATCGCCATTTACTATCTGAAGATTAAAAAGACGGGCAATGCAAACAACTGCAAAAAAAGCTAAACACACATAAATAAAAACAAACCGCCCTTTTATAGTCTTATTATCCAATATTCTCACCCTTGTTTCGCCAAGCTCTTTTTTCCCATCTTACAATAAAATAAATGGGAATTGTTGCTAACACCGCGCACAGTGTTTCAGGAAGTAACACTTTTACAAACACCATGACAAACTCCAAATTCCCTAAAAAAGCTATTATATAATAGAAAAGCTCATACAAGAAACTTGCACAGCCAACAATAACAATTGTAATAAGCATTGTATTTTTTCTTATAACACTTTCGCAAAAGCTTGTCGTAAAGTATGCTAAAATCATCATTAAAATTCCATTTAAACCTAAATTCTTCCCGACAAGTATATCAAGCATCAATCCAAAAACAAACCCAATTGTTGAGCTTTCCTTTTTGCTTGAACAACAAGCTGTAACAATTGTGTATACTAAAAACAAATTAGCCTTTGCTCCAAAAATCTCCGCATTTTCAAGCCAAGTAGGCTGAATGACGGAAAAAAGTATCAGAAAAAAGATATGAAAAACATATTTCATATTATTTAAGCTCCCCACATCATTCAGTTTCATTCAGTCTCATTCACTACAACAAAAACCATTCTTAAATTCTTTAAGTCCGCCTCGGGCACGACCTCGGCATACTGTGAAATTCCCTTGATATCAGGAAATATTTTTTGCACTCTCCCCAAAATCAATCCCTTTGGATAAATACCTCCAAGACCTGAGGTTGCAACAGTATCCCCTACCGTAATATCTGCATTTTTTGACACAAAGGAAAGTTTAAACTTTCCTTCTGCAGAAAGAGCGTTGTCGCCCTCGCATATACCAAATTCGCCTGAACGTAGTACCGCCGCTCCCGCCGAATGAAGCGGGTCAGTTAACAGAGTAATTCTTGCCCAGGTTGTTCCGACTTCGCTTATTCTCCCGACAAGCGCATTCCCTGCGGATACAACCGGGTGACTTACAGCAATTCCGTCAGCAGAGCCTTTGTTGATAGTTATTGAATTATACCAGTTTGACGGACTTCTTCCAACTACTTCAGCGGCAACAAATTCAAACTCATATTCGTCAGTTTTAAGTGCCAGCAATTTTCTCAGCTGTTCATTTTCAAGGCGACTTATTTCAGTTTCAGCCAGCTTTCGTTTAAGCTCTGTATTTTCCTTTTTAATGCTGTCTGCTTCCTGTCTTAATTTGTCTTTATCCTGAAAATATCCAAAAAAGTCTGAAACGCTGTTTCCCATATCAATAAAAAGCTTCTGCACAGGAGAAATCACAATTTTAACTACATTTTCAATTCCCGACACATCGGTTTTTGTAGCATTAAAAATTCCTACGGCTATACTCAGCACCAAAATCATAGTAACAAGCCAGAACGCCGCTTTATTTTTAAAAACCTTACGCAAAACCGTTCCTCCTCACAATAGTCTGAGAGCTTGAATTTAGGCTCTCAGCCAGATATCATAAAGCTTTTTACTGTCAGCTTAAAATATTTCTAAGTAATTTTAATTCTTCAAGCGCTTTTCCTGCGCCGATTGCAACGCACTCTGCCGGAGATTCTGCGATAAAAATCGGAATTTCGGTATGTACATTGATAAGTCTGCCCAATCCTCTGAGAATAGAGCCTCCTCCTGTCATAACAATTCCTGATTCAACTATATCAGCAGCAAGTTCAGGCGGAGTTTTTTCAAGTACAGATTTGATTCCGTCAATTATTGCAGAAAGGGATTCCTGAAATGCCTCTCTTACTTCGTCGGAGGTTACCTTAACAGTTTTAGGAAGACCTGTAACCAGATCACGTCCCTTTATATCCATAGAAAGCTCTTCCTTAAGCGGACAGGCAGAGCCTATACCTTTCTTTATTTCCTCGGCAGTAATTTCGCCTATAATCAGATTGTGATTTTTTTTCATAAACTGAATGATATCCTGATCCAAAGAATGACCCGCAACGTTGATGCTTTGTGTTGTTACAACACCACCAAGAGAAACAACTGCAATTTCGGTTGTTCCGCCGCCAATATCAACAATCATTGACCCAACAGGCTTATTTACCTCAATACCTGCACCAATAGCTGCCGCCATACATTTTTCAATAAGATAAACATCTTTAACCCCTGCCGCCAAAACAGCGTCCCTTACTGCACGCTTTTCAACATCTGTGATATGTGATGGTATACAAATAACTGCTTTTGGTTTTAAAAATGATGAGTTTATCGCTCTTTTAATCAATTTTCTTAAAAGAGCCACGGTAATATCAAAGTTTGCTATAACGCCTTCCTTGATAGGTGTAAGAGCACGGATATCGATGGGAGTTCTACCCAGCATTTCCCCGGCTTCTTTACCTATTGAATGAATTTTGCCTGTTGCTTTGCTTACCGCAACAACGGTGGGTTCATTTACAACTATTCCCTTTCCCCTGAGATAAATCATAGTATTTGAAGTGCCTAAATCAATTCCTATTTCGTGTATCATATCAAAAATCTCACTTTCTGTAATTTTTTAAAAGAATTCTATGCCGAATTCCTTTGTTAATACCTTCCCGAGGTGACACACCGGAAGTCCTACAACATTTGAATAATCGCCACATATTTTTTCGACAAAAACAGCGCCTTTTCCCTGTATGCCATAGCTTCCAGCCTTGTCATAAAACTCTCCACTATTAATATAAGCTTTAATTTCACTTATGTCAAGGCTTTTGAAGTGCACTTCCGTTTTTTCGTAAAAATTTACCGATTTTCCCGTACTTTTTTCAACGATATAAACACCCGTATATACCGTGTGCACCCTTCCGCTAAGCAGCGAAAGCATCCTGAAGCCATCGTCTTCATCTTTTGGCTTGCCAAGAATTTCTTCATCAACAGCTACCACAGTATCTGCCGATACTATCAAAGCATCATCCTCCAGACGCTTTGCCACGTTTTCCCCCTTGAATTTTGAGAGGAACAGCACCGCATCCTTTGGGGAAAGCCCTTCCCCCGACGGTTCAGGGGTTAAATCCGGAACAACTTCAAAATCAAGTCCCATCATTCCAAGAAGTTCACGCCTTCTTGGAGAATTTGAAGCAAGTATTATCTTCTTCATTTAATTTATCCCCTTTTTGGATTTTAATATTCTTTCAGAAAAAATCTGAGTAACACATCCCGTAACTGTTCCCATTGCCAGCGCCAGAAGCAAAAGCAACGGTAAATATGAATATACATAAAAAGTCTTATAAACCAACGAGGCAACCGTAAGCTGCGCCAGATTATGAAAAGTCGCACCTACTATACTGATACCTACCATACTGACCCTTGGATAAAGCATCTTTTTTACCATCGTCATAGATAAGACAGCCAGCATAGCACCTGCAACACTATACGGTACAGCTGCCGCACCGCCTGTCAGCAACGCCCCCAAAGACGCCCGGACAATGGCAACAATAATTGCATTTTGTCCTCCCAGCATAAAGATATTTATTATAGAAACCACATTTGTAAGGCCAAGCTTTCCACCGGGTATCGGGGTAATAAGAAATCTGCTTTCTGCGTACTGAAGAACTATTCCAAGTGAAACAAATATTGCCATTATCCCTATTTTTTTTGTTGTAAATCTGTTATTATTCATCAATAGGTCACCTTGTCAACGACTGCCTTTCCGTTTCCCACCAGCTTTACCGAAACCCTGTTTGGAACACAAATTATTACTTGCCCAAGCTTTGTGATTTCCCCGACTTTAACGTCCTTTTTATCGGGGCACGAGGCAGAAATCATTTCCGCTCCTCTTTTGGTAATGCGTACGGTGTTTTCTCCATACTCCGTTTTAATCTCAACAATCTTTTCATCGATTATATCTCCAAAACGGTATCTTGCATAAAGCTTTCCCTCAACATATATTTCAGCTGCCAGAGGTGCATCAGAAAAAAGCGCAAATGAAAATAAAACATATGTCATCAAAGCAACAATAACTACAATAAGTGCAACCATTTTGTCGCCTCTTGTGAAAAACCTCATTTCAACACCCCATCACTTGATTACAAAACACCTTTCCCAAAATGTCCTCTTGTAAAATCTTCCGGTCGATACTTTCCACCATTTAAAAAGCTTTCGGACACACTCACACATTCCTCGGGACTTTCATCTGTAAAATATACTCTGTAATATGAAACGCCTGCGTTTTTGATTTTATCCATATCAAATGCCATAAACGTCTTTTTGCAATTAAGAATAACACTTCGGCAAGCCGACTGGTCCTTTATCACAGGGAACTTCATCCCCATTCGGTCAGTGATAAATCCAGTACCGCAGTCAGAGCAAGCATTACCATTTTTCATAACACAGTTCTCCGTTACCATAAGAGGCAATCGCCCGTAAACCATGACTTGCACAGGCAACGATTTTACCATCTTCTGTATCTGATTTAAATTTAGTTCAGGCGAAAGCTCTGAGTGCAAAAATCCATATTTTTTCCAGAAATTTAAAGCATAACTATTGTATATATTAAGTCTGAACCCGCCTATTACCCTGTATTCGTTAAACTTATCGGCAAAGGAAATATTATTTGCAACAATCCCATAAAAACCATCCTTAAGCAGCTTTTCAATCGTTTCAATAATATCTTCCTCTGATGACTCATCAACAATTGCAGGTGGTACAATTACTATTTTTTCCCTATAATCCAGGACAAATTCTTTATTTTTCAAAATTATGTCAAGCGGCATATAAAACAGCTTATACGGAAGATCTTTTATACCATAAAACTGCTCTATATTCGTAACCTCACATACATAAGCTTCATCCTTGGTTTCGCAAGGTTCAAGTTCTTCTAAAGCACCCGAGACATCATTGCGTTTGAAGCTGTCTGTCAG
>JAZNMD010000006.1:0-20688 GCA_045579385.1 Clostridia bacterium | reverse complement strand
ATATGAAAAGGCAAATTTTATTTCACATTTTTCTGCAAGAAAAATATTTCATAATCCGTCAGGATTATTTCATATCGAACGTAGTGAGATATTTCATTAAAAACATCTGCATCTATTATGAACGTAAAAACCAGAAAAAAGAGAGATTTCAATATGAAATCTCTCTTTTTTATAATAGAATTTTTACCTATTTGCGATACATACTGTATTTTGAATTTAAAATTATTCAATTTATTGGATAAACATCGCGTCTCCAAAACTGAAAAAACGATAATTCTCTTTTATTGCTTCTTTGTATGCACTCATTATTGATTCGCGGTTATAAAAAGCGGAAATCAACATCAAAAGAGTGGATTCAGGCAGATGAAAATTCGTGATAAGTGCATCTGTGGTTTTGAATTTATAGCCGGGATAAATGAATATTGAGGTATTTCCTGAGCCTGCGACAACAGTTCCATCACTTAAAGAAGAACTTTCAAGAGTGCGGACCGAGGTTGTGCCGACGCAAATAATCCGTCCACCTTGTCTGCGGGTTTCGTTTATGATGTCAGCAGCTTCTTGCGGTATCATATACATTTCGGTGTGCATTTTGTGGTCTTCTATATTTTCTGCCGAAACAGGACGAAATGTTCCAAGCCCCACGTGTAGGGTCACATAAGCAATTTTTACGCCTTTATTACGAACCTTTTTGAGTAGGTCGTCAGTAAAATGCAGTCCTGCAGTTGGTGCGGCTGCTGAACCTTCAATTTTTGAATACACCGTCTGATAGCGATTTTTATCCTCCAATTTTTCTTTTATATAGGGTGGAAGAGGCATTTCTCCAAGTGTATCTAAAATTTCTTCCCAAACGCCATCGTATTCAAACCTTACAATTCTGTTTCCATCATCTTTAACTTCGATGACTTCTGCTTTAAGGATTCCTTCTCCGAACACAAATCTGCTGCCCACCTTGGCTTTTCTGCCCGGCTTTAAGATAAGCTCCCATGTGTCAAGGGAAAGCCTTTTAAGCAGCAAAAACTCTATTTTGCCGCCGCTACCCTCTTTGACTCCGTAAAGGCGTGCAGGGATAACACGGGTGTTATTCACAACAATACAATCGCCCTCGTTAAGGTAGTCCAAAATATCGTGGAAGTGCTTATGAGTGATTGAATTTTGCTTGCGGTTAAGCACCATAAGACGTGATGCTGTGCGGTCAGCAAGCGGAGTTTGTGCGATAAGCTCTTCAGGTAAATCGTAATAAAAATCCTTTATATCCAAATCAAAAATCTGCCTTTCTGTGCTAATTAATAAACTTTTTTAAGAGTAGTTCCTGTGTAGTAATGTGTAAGAATATCTTCGTAATCAAAGCCTGCCATTGCCATTCCTTTTGCACCATATTGACTCATACCAACGCCATGCCCCCAGCCTTCTCCGCTGAAGATAAATGTGTCAGCATCGCCACTTGTCTGAACTGTAGTATAATGCTTTGTGGCACTGCCGCCAGATGCGTAACATCCATTTTTAAGAGTGGATAAGGAATTGTTCCCGCCAAGTACAGATACTGAGCTGGTGGATACGGTCTTTTGTGTTTTTCCGTCCGAAATGCTTATTTGTGGATGTACCGATTGCCCACCTGTTGTAACAGTATAACGCTGGCTGTATGTCGCTTCGCTGAAAACGGTGCGGCAGCTTTCTTTTTCGTAAGTTTTACTTCCGTTTGTGCCACTAACCTTAAGTTTTAAAACACCACCTGCGGGAGTACGTTCTAAAACCGTGATATCGGTAACTGTGCCAATATCAGCACCGTGAGCCGCCATAATTTCGGTAACACGGGTTTTTGTAAGAGTTTTGGTCCACTTCCCGTTGTATATATTATCTGTATCTTCATAAGGGTTTTCAACACTTACAAGATAGGGAAAAGGTGTACCCCAAACGTTTTCAACACTTTCGGTACGTGCTCCCATAGAGGAGGAGTAAACCGCCTGGATAGGCTTGTCTTCATAAAAGAGAAGTTCGCCATATGTTTCATCAACTGCTTTATGAACACTTTCTGAATGGTCGGCTGTTGTTGCGTAAGCTTGACAGCATACCGTGCGACACACATCAAATCCGTATTTTTTATGATAGTTTATTCTGCCCAAAGCAAAATTTCTTGCACAGACTGCCTGAGCCTTAAGTGCCTCAATTTCCCAGGATGGGGACATTTCACGAGATACCACGCTGTAAAGATACGCTTCGGTTGAGACGGTGTTTACCACAGTGATAAGTCCATCATCGCCTACCTTAAACTCAAATCCGCCCCGGTAGGTGCCTTTAGCACTGCCGGAAATGCCAAGAAGAGCATCTGCGTTTTCGTAATCGGAGCTGTATACATTTAAACCGTTGCTTGAATTGTCAACCAGGAATATAAGCTTGCCTGAGCTGTCTGAAAGCTTAAGTGATTTTGCAGACGAAGCATAAGGTGTGCCTTTTACAGCCAAATTTTCAGCTGCCCAAAGAGCGTCGTTGTGGTTTTTAAAGCTACCGCCAAGTACGTGAAATTCAGAATTTATATATCCCGGAAAAACATCAATACCCTGTGACCTTAACTCTTCAGCAGCAAAAGCCGCTTCTTCGGCAGAGGCGTGAGAAGAGTAGTCCACGTGATATGCTGCCTCTCCGTTTATCATATCCTTTTCTGCACGGACGGATGTATTGGCTATATTTAATACGGGAATAAAGCTTCTGTCAGAGGTAAAAATACCAACTGAAAAGCCTGTGTCGGAAGTCAGATTCGCATCGGAGACCGCTGTAGAGCCATAGTAAATTCCCACCCGAAGTGTGTCGCAGTATTCATCGGCAAATACGAGGGAAGAAAGCACCACAGCGACTAAAACTGTAAATATTAAAATAAGTTTATACCCAAAACGCATAATAACTCAACCTCAAAAAAATATCTTATTTAATAAACTTCGACAAAAAAAGCACAAAATCCTTTGAATAAATGTTAAAATTGTGTTACAAAAAATAATTGACAATCAAGTATTGATGACATATAATAAACTAATAATAAGTCATTACATAGGGGGGAATAATCATAATGAAAAAGTTTAATGTAGGAATTATAGGAGCTACCGGTATGGTAGGGCAGAGATTTATCTCTTTGCTTGCTGATCATCCCTGGTTCAATATTGTGTTGCTTGCAGCTTCTCCGAGAAGTGCGGGCAAAAAATATACAGAAGCGGTTGGAAATCGTTGGGCAATGTCAGGGGATATCCCTGAAAAAGTGCGTGATATGGTTATGTATGATGCAACAGCAGATATCGAAAAAATCGCGGCACAGGTTGATTTTGTTTTCTGTGCGGTAGACATGAAGAAGGATGAAATCCGTGCACTTGAAGAGGCTTATGCAAAAGCTGAGTGTCCGGTTATTTCAAATAACTCAGCACACAGACACACCCAAGATGTACCGATGATTGTGCCTGAAATCAATCCGGAACATGCTGAGATTATCAATGCACAGAGAAAGCGTCTTGGTACAAAACGCGGATTTGTTGCAGTTAAATCAAACTGCTCACTTCAAAGTTATGTTCCTGCACTTCATCCGCTTATGCAGTTTGGAGTGAAAAATGTGCTTGCTTGCACATATCAGGCTATATCAGGTGCAGGCAAGACCTTTGAAACCTGGCCTGAGATGGTTGACAATGTTATACCATTTATCGGTGGCGAGGAAGAAAAGAGCGAGATTGAACCTCTTAAGATCTGGGGTAAGATTGAAGGGGACAAGATTGTTGATGCAACAAGCCCTGCTATCACAACGCAGTGCCTCAGAGTTCCGGTTTCTGACGGACATACAGCTGCGGTGTTCGTAAGCTTTGACAAAAAGCCGTCTATTGATGAAATAAAGACTGCATGGAAGAATTTCAAAGGCGTTCCTCAGGAACTTGAGCTTCCTTCTGCACCCAAACAGTTCCTTAATTATTTTGAAGAGGACAACAGACCTCAGGCTAAGCTTGACAGAAATATGGAAGGCGGAATGGCAGTTTCAATCGGACGTTTGCGTGAAGACAGCCAGTATGATTACAAATTTGTATGCCTTTCTCACAACACTTTAAGAGGCGCGGCAGGCGGTGCTGTGCTGATGGCGGAACTTCTGGCTGCAAACGGTTATATGGACTAAACAACTCGGCAGGGCATTTGGCCTTGCCTTGTTGATTAAGGAGTGATACAAATGATGAATATACTTCTATGTGGAGCAAACGGAAAGATGGGCAATGCGGTAAGACGCACAGCCGAGAACAATGAGTTTGTAAAAATTGTTGCAGGGTATGATATAAATACCGCTGATTGCGGATTTCCCGTGTATAGTGATTTAAACAGTGTATCGGAGAAAATAGATTGTATAATTGACTTTTCTCATCCATCACTTACAGACAGTATTTTAGACTGGGCAAAGAACAAAAAAATACCTGCAGTAATATGCACAACAGGGCTTTCTAAGGATCAACTTTCAAAACTGGAATTTTATTCAAATGAAACTCCTATTTTCTTTTCGGCAAATATGTCAATAGGTGTAAATCTGCTTATTGATTTGGTTTGCAAGGCTTCGAAGGTGCTTGAGGATAATTTTGATATAGAAATTGTAGAGAAGCATCACAATCCAAAGCTTGATGCACCAAGCGGAACTGCTTTGGCAATTGCTGATGCAATTTCTGACACGGTAAGCTTTGCCCCTGAATATATGTTTGACCGACATTCTGTGCGTCGGAAGAGGAAAAAGTCTGAGATAGGATTGCACGCAATCCGTGGCGGGAATATAGTTGGCGAGCATACCGTCATTTTTGCAGGTAATGATGAGGTTATCGAGATTAAACATTCCGCTACCTCAAAGGAAGTGTTTGCAGAAGGAGCTGTGCGTGCTGCAATTTATATGAACGGAAAGCCTGCGGGACTTTATAATATGACTGATTTAGTTAAGGAATATTAAAAAAATAATTATTTTTAATAAAAAACTCTTGCATTTTGATAAAAAGTGTGATATACTCACTTAGTTAATTATGGGTAGTCCTCTGCTTACCGCTTTATCTGGAGGCTGTATGGTATGAAAACCTGAAATAGAAAGGATGTAAAAAATGAACATTTTAGACCAGATTACACAGGAACAGATTAGAACAGACCTTCCTCAGCTTAACATTGGTGACACAGTTCGTGTATACGTTAAGGTAAAAGAAGGTAACAGAGAAAGAATTCAGATGTTTGAAGGAACAATCATCAAGAAGAATCACGGTGGAATTCGTGAGACCTTTACTGTAAGAAGAATTTCTTATGGTGTAGGTGTTGTAAAGACTTTCCCCGTAAACTCACCTAACATTGACCATATTGAAGTTTCAAGACGTGGTAAGGTTAGACGTGCTAAACTCTACTATCTCCGTGATAGAGTTGGTAAAGCAGCAAAGGTTAAAGAAAGAATTTAGCAATCAATATGGCGGGTATTTATGTAAAATACCTGCCATATTCATATTTTAGCAAAGGTTGTGACATTGATGGAAGAATTTGAAAACAAAGATATTAACGCTGAAGAAACAGTTACAGAGTTAGATAATATTGAAGTCGTTGAAGAAGCGCCAAAGGGAAATGCCTTTTTAAAAGAAGTTTTTGAATGGATTAAAGCTATTGCAATTGCTCTTGTGGTTGCATTTCTTCTTAAAAATTATGTTCTGACACTTGCAAGGGTTGACGGAGAATCTATGGAGCCTACGCTTCAGCACGCTGACCGTTTGTATGTCAACCGTGTTGCATACACACCACAGCGAGGCGATGTGGTAATTTTTGAACCATCTACCGATATCGGCAGACCTTATGTAAAAAGGGTTATTGCTGTGGCAGGCGATACGATTTATATCGATTTTGCAACAGGCGAAGTTTTTGTGAATGATGAACTTATTGACGAGCCATATATAGAAGAGCCTACTCATCTTATTGGCTCATATATAGGGTTTTTGATGAGCAGCGGCATGTACAGTCGTGAAAATCCCATAAAGATAGAAGAAGGATACTTCTGGGCAATGGGCGATAACAGAAATCACAGCAAAGACAGTCGTGAGCTTGGTCCTATCCCTGAAAAAGAGCTTATGGGACATGCTGTATTCAGGTTCTGGCCTTTGGATAATATTGGGTCGGTAGATTACAACGAACAGTAAAAAGAGGTAGATTATGGTTTTACAATGGTTTCCGGGGCATATGGCAAAGACTCGACGTCTTATAAGTGACTCGATAAAATTAGTGGATGTCGTTGTTGAATTGGTTGACGCAAGACTTCCACTTTCTTCAAGAAATCCCGAGATTGACAAAATTGTAGGCAAGCGTCCCAGAGTGCTTGTTCTTAATAAGGCTGACATTTCTGATAGTGTTGCTAATGAAAAGTGGATCAGATATTTTGAAAAACAGGGAATAGCCACAATCCTTATGGACAGCCAGTCAGGCAAAGGCCTTAAAAACCTTGACAGTGCAATTGACAAGGTTCTGGCAGAAAAACTTGAGAGAGAACGCCAGAAAGGTATGAACAGAAGCACCATAAAGCTTATGGTTGTGGGGATACCGAATGTTGGCAAGTCGTCGTTTATAAACAGACTTTCAGGCAGAGCAGCTACCAGAGTGGGGGACAGACCGGGTGTTACAACAGCAAAACAATGGATAAAGGTTGCAGGAAGATATGAAATTCTTGACACTCCGGGTATTTTATGGCCAAAGTTTGAGGACCCTGAGGTTGGCAAAAGAATTGCTTTTACCGGCGGAATAAAGGATGAGATTATGGACATTGAGGAGCTTGCCTTTTATCTGGTAGGTTTTCTCAGAAAGAATTATCCTGAAATGATTAAAGAACGTTTTAAAATCGTTGAAGATACAGATTACTTGGATGATTTTGATTTTCTTGAACTCATAGGGAAAAAACGTGGATGTATTGTTTCGGGTGGAAACGTTGATACATTAAGAACAGCTAATTTAATATTGGACGAGTTCAGAGCAGCAAAGATAGGGAAAATCACACTGGAACTTCCGTAACACCACTGTTTTTGTTATTTTATAAAAAGTCAGGGCTGTAAAAAACACAATGTTTTTTAACAGCCTTTCTTTAAGCCGATGGGACTTATATCCCATTGTTAAAAAGGAGAACACAAGATGAAAGAAATTGAAAATGAACTTTATATGCAAGGCTTTTTAAATGTTGCAGGGGTTGACGAGGCAGGCAGAGGGCCACTGGCAGGTCCTGTGTGTGCTGCTGCGGTTATTTTGCCGCCTGATGCTGTGATTGAGGGGATAAACGACTCTAAAAAGCTGTCGGCAAAGAAACGTGATATGCTGTTTGATGTTATCAAAGAAGTTGCGCTGAGCTATTCGGTTGAATTTGTATACCCTGATGTAATAGACAGCATAAATATTAAAAAAGCAACCTCTTTGGCAATGCATAATGCAGTTAAAAACCTTGAAACAGCGGCAGATTTTGTAATTATAGACGGAAATGATAATATTCCATATGACATACCATACAGATATGTCATAAAGGGAGATGCAAAGTCCCAATCTATTGCGGCGGCATCCATACTTGCAAAGGTAAGCAGGGATCGCTTGATGGAGAAACTTGATGAGGAGTATCCGCAGTATGGTTTTGCAAAACACAAAGGCTATGGAACAAAGGCACATATTGAAGCTATACAGAAATATGGAGTGTCCGAGGTGCACAGAAAGTCGTTTATGACTGCAAAGGTGCTTGGTAAGTAATGATGAAAAGAGGAATGTATAATAAGATTACGGGGCAGTGCGGGGAGGACTTTGCAGCAGACTACCTCAAAAAGAATAAGTATAAAATAGTGTCAAGAAACTACAAAAATAAAATCGGTGAGATTGACATTATTGCAAAGGACAAAGAAAATCTGGTTTTTATTGAAGTAAAAACAAGAAGCAGTGAAAAATTCGGAACACCCGCCGAGGCTGTTACATATTATAAAAAGCAAAAGATTGTAAATGCTGCAAAGGTGTATCTTTCGCAAAATCCAACCGAACTTAATATAAGATTTGATATTGTCGAGGTTTATGGAGTGTTTGATGGAGAGAGATTTGTTTGTGAAAAGATAAATCATTTTGAGCAGGTTTTCCGGGAGGTATAGACAGGCTTGAATATCAAAATATTTGATGCACATTGTGATACCATACAAAAGATTTGTGACAGCGGAAAAGAACTTCTTAATAATGATTGCCATCTGATGCTTGAAAAAATGAGAGAAAATAAGCACATACAGGTGTTCGCGACCTTTATCGACAAAGAGGCTGATTTGCTTTTGCCTTTTGAAAGATGTAATCAGCTTATAGATTATTATTTTAACGAGCTTGACAAAAATTCTGACAAGATTTCTCATTGTGAAACTGTGGATGAAATTGATGATGCCTGCACTGAGGGAAAAATTGCGGCACTTCTTTCAATAGAGGGCGGAGAAGCTTTGTCCGGAAAACTTGAAAACGTAGACTATTTTTACAAAAGAGGAGTAAGACTTTTAACGCTGTGCTGGAATTATGACAATGAAATTTGCGGAAGCATAGCTTCGGAAGAAAACAGCGGACTTACCGATTTTGGCAAAAACGTGCTTGAGAGAATGAACTCGCTTGGTATGGTTACGGATTTATCACACAGCTCGGAAAAAACATTCTGGGATGTTATGGAACTAAGCAAAAAGCCAGTTGTGGCAAGCCATTCAAATGTGTTTGAATTAAGAAAGCATAAAAGAAACCTTAAAGAGAGCCAGATACGGGCGTTAATTGAGAATGGCGGCTGCATAGGGATAAATTTTTACAGTGAGTTTCTAGCAGAAGGCAAAAGCAAAATTTCGGACATTTTAAAGCATATCGAGTATATTCTTGCTTTCGGTGGCGAAAATAACATTGGTCTGGGAAGTGATTTTGACGGTATGACAGAATTGCCGGAGGAAATAAACGGAATATGGGACATTGAAAAAATCCCTGAGGAGCTTTTAAAAATAGGATACAGCGAAGAATTGGTGCAAAAAATTGCATATCGGAATTTCTTAAGAGTATTTAATGAGAATTTTCAATAAAATCAGCGAAAATACTTGAAATCTATTACGTTTTGTAGTAAAATAAAATTTACTAATCTTTTACAGCTTGGAGGAATAAAATGGAAACTTATATTTCAAATAAAGCAAAATCAATAAGTCCATCGCCGACATTATCTTTGGATGCAAAGTATAAACAGATGAAGAAGGATGGTATCCCTGTTGTTGGATTTGGAGCAGGAGAGCCTGATTTTAATACGCCTGATAACATAAAAGCTGCAGCAATAAAGGCGATTGAAGATAATGTTACAAAGTATACACCGGCGTCAGGAACTGTTGAACTTAAGAAGGCTATTTGTAAAAAGTTTAAGGATGACCATAATCTTGATTATGGAATTGAGAATATAGTTGTAAGCAATGGCGGGAAGCATTCTCTTACAAATATTTTTATGGCTATCTGTGAGGATGGGGATGAAGTTATCATTCCTGCACCTTTTTGGGTAAGCTATCCTGAAATGGTTAAGATGGCAGGCGGTGTGCCAAAATTTCTTGACACGACTGAGGAAAATGACTTTAAGTTTTCTCCTGAAGAGCTGGAAGCTTGTATAACTGATAAAACGCGTGCACTTGTGCTTAATACTCCAAGCAATCCGACAGGTATGGTGTACTCGGAAGATGCTCTCAGAAAAATTGCTGAAATTGCTGTAAAGCATAATATATATGTAATTATGGACGAGATTTACGAAAAATTGGTTTATGAGGGAAAGCATAAGAACATTGCAACCTTTGGAGAGGATATAAAAAATCTTACCATTACCGTAAACGGAATGGCAAAGGCTTATGCGATGACGGGCTGGAGAATTGGATTTACAGCTTCAAATGCGGCTGTTGCAAAGGCAATGTCAAATATCCAGAGCCATGCAACCTCAAACCCTAATTCAATTGCTCAGGCGGCATCTGTGGAGGCTCTTTTAGGAGACCAATCTTCTGTGGTCGTTATGCGTGAAGAGTATATCAAGCGTCGTGATTATATGGTTGAAAGAATAAATTCTATCGACGGAATAAGCTGTCGCAAACCAAACGGTGCATTTTATATATTTATGAATGTAAGAAAGCTTTTGGGAGTAGAACTTTATGGCAAAGTGTTCAACTCTGCAAGTGAGCTTTGCGACGATATTTTAGAGCGTGCTCTTGTTGCGATGGTTCCGAGTGAAGGATTTGGAATAGATGGTTATGTAAGACTTTCGTATGCTACCTCAATGGAGAACATCAAAGAAGGTCTTGACAGAATAGAAAAGTATATCAAACAGCTTTATTAGAGAGGCGATAACAGATGAAAATCGGTTTTATAGGGTCAGGAAATATGGCGACTGCTCTTGCCCGGGGATTTATTGCTTCGGGTAAAGTTCAGCCTGAAGATATATCGATAAGCGATAAAAATACCGAAAACCTTGCAAGGTGGAACAATACCGGTGTTATTGTTACAAATAATAACAAAGAGGTTTGTCAGTATTCTGAACTGATAATATACGCGGTAAAGCCGGATGTTTTGCCAATTATTCTGGAAGAAACAGCTGAAATCGCTAAAGACAAGCTTGCAGTTTCAATAGCGGCAGGGGTTTCAGTTAAAACTATCGAAAATAAGCTTGGTACGGCTTGCAAAATTGTGAGAGCGATGCCTAATATGCCTGCGCAAGTAGGTTGCGGTATGACAGTGCTTTCGCCTAACAAAAATGTTTCATTGGAAGAGGCAGAGTACGTACGAGAAATTTTTTCGTTAACGGGGGATGCAGTTATACTTGACGAGAAATATATAAATGCTGCAACTGCTCTTCATGGAAGCAGTCCTGCGTATGTATATATGCTTATTGATGCTATGGCAGACAGCGGTGTCAAATACGGTATACCTAAATCGGTAAGCCTTAAACTTGCAGCTAAAGCTGTTGAAGGTGCTGCCAGAATGGTGCTTGAAACAGAAAAACATCCTGCTGAACTTAAAGATGCGGTATGCTCGCCTGGCGGGACAACTATTGCTGCTGTTTTGGAACTTGAAAAAGGCGGATTTACTTCAACTGTTTCGAATGCTGTTGATGCTTGCGTTAAAAAAGCAGATGAGATGACAAAAAAATAGATTCATAATTCACTTTTATTCTTCATAGTTTAAAGAGAAGGGACAAGTTTCCCTTTGATTTAAGGGAGGGGAAGTAAGTGAAAAAAATACATATAAAAAAAGTCTTAACGGATTATATTACTGGCAACAGGTGGCAGTTTGCATTGCTTTCTGCAATCCTTTTTATCGGGATGCTGGCAGGTGCCATAGCGGCGGCTTCAATGAAAGGAGAAACTTTCGAATCGACGCAAAACTATTTAGGAAATCTTGTTTCTGCTTTTAATTTGCAGTCGACAGATCCAACGACAGTTTTTCGTTTTGCTCTTTATACCAACCTAAAAGAAGTACTTCTGTTAAGTATTTGTGGCTTGTGGGTCTTCCTTATTCCTTTTGCTGTTTTGTTGGCAGGCATAAAGGGGTACAAGCTTGGACTTGCGTTTTCACTATGTGCAAGGGTATTTGGACTTAAGGGCGTGGGATTTTCCATTGCGGCACTTGCAACGCAAATCGTTATATTTGTTCCCGCTTTTTTAGTATATGGAATTTTTTGCGTGAATACAGCTTTGTTTTTTAAAAAAGTCAGAAAACAAAAAATATCTCTTAAACGAGATGATATATATAAAAAATGGATTTTGATGATACTGGCAGTTTTGGTAGTAGCGGTTGTTTCAGCATTTATTGATGCATATGTTATACCGCCGATTTTAAAACCATTATGTTTATTTTTGAGGAGGTAAGGTTTGTGGATGATTTGTTGAAAAGATATTACGACTTTCTTTTGACAACAAAAAAGTCTTCTGAAAATACGTTGCTTTCGTATAAACGGGATATTGAAAAGTATGCAAATTTTTTTGGCAGAAAGAAAACGAATTTAAAAAATGCAAACGGGACAACTGTTCTTGACTATCTGATGGGGATGCAAAAGGCAGGTAAGTCAGCTGCTACTGTTTCAAGAAGTCTCGCATCAATCCGGTCACTTTATCGGTTTTTGCAGAATGAAGGCGAAATTAAAACAGACCCCACCGCTCAGCTTCACTCTTTGAAAGCAGAAAAAAAGCTTCCTGAAATATTAACACTTGAAGAAATCGAGAGACTTCTTTCTCAACCCGATACCACAGACCTTAAGGGCTGCAGAGACAAAGCGATGCTTGAACTTCTGTATGCAACAGGGATGCGGGTTACAGAGATGATAGAACTCAGAATTTCAGATGTTGATATGAATATTGGATACATAAATTGTAATTACGGAAAAAATCTTCGTGTTATACCGGTATATTCTTTGGCAAAGAAAGCTGTCAAGGACTATATTGAGGGTGCACGTGATTTGATGGTAAAGGGTTCGGGCGCGGATACTTTGTTTGTGAATTGCAATGGCAGCAAGATGACACGTCAGGGATTCTGGAAGATAATTAAACAATACGCTGTGTCGGCAAATATAACAAAGGAGATTACACCGCACACACTCAGGCATTCCTTTGCAACTCATTTGCTGGAAAACGGAGCAGATCTTAAATCGATTCAGGAAATGCTGGGTCACAGCGATATTTCTTCAACGCAGGTATATGCGCAGGTTTTGAAAAATCGTATTAATGACGTTTACAAAAGCTCTCATCCAAGAGCAGCCAAGAGACAACCCGTGTAAAATATGAGTATTAAGGGGACTGTAGCGAAAAGCTACAGCCCCCTTTTAATCACATATGCCTTGCTTAAGTTTTTCGATGGCTTTCTTTTCTATTCGTGATACATAGGAGCGGGAGATATTCATATTTTTGGCAATTTCAGCTTGTGTACACTCCTTGCGGTTTCCAAGCCCGTATCTGTACAGGATTATTTCTCTTTCTCTGTCGTCAAGCAAGTTGCTTATGTTGGAATACAGTTTTTTAATTTGTTCCTTGCTATCGATAGCACGGATTACATCTTCCTCGTCGTCACCGATTATATCCATCAGGAGAATGTGATTACCCTCTTTATCTGTACCGATAGGGTCATTAAGTGAGACATCGCCCTGAGTTTTTTTGTTTGCTCGCATAAGCATAAGAATTTCATTTTCAATACACCGTGCAGCGTAGGTGGCCAGGCGGGTACCTTTGGAAGCATCAAAACTGTTAATACCTTTGATAAGTCCAATTGTACCCAAGGAAATCAAATCCTCGCTGTCCCAGACTCCTGCTGAATACTTTTTTGCAATATGTACCACAAGCCGCAGATTGTGTTCAACCAACTTGTTTTTTGCATCAATATCGCCTTCTGCCATTTTTTGTATGTAAAGCTTTTCTTCTTTTGCTGATAGTGGACTTGGGAAAGAATTATTGCCTGAGACAAAGGATATTAAAAAAATAATTGATTGAAGCATGGTGTCAAAAATGCCAAACATAACTGATAACCTCCGATTAATCTGATAGATTATTTTATGCGCCTTTTGCTTGGCTGGTGCAGGTACATATGAAAATTTATTTCAGATGAACAGTTTTGAAATTGATTTTAAAAGTGTGAATAAGTATTGAAAAAATATCATCAATATGGTAGAATAAAGCTAATAAATAAAAAATCACTAATGTCTAACGAACAAAAGATAAATTTGAAAGGATTAAAGCTTAAATGAATAACGAAAAAAGAAGTAATTTCACAGGTAAAATCGGGTTTGTGCTTGCGGCAGCAGGATCAGCAGTTGGTCTTGGAAACATCTGGAGATTTCCTTATCTGGCAGCGAAGTATGGTGGAGGAATATTCCTTCTTGTATATCTTTTACTTGCAGTGACCTTCGGCTTTGCGCTAATGACAGCTGAAATAGCTATCGGCAGAAAAACCGGTCTCAGTGCAATTGAAGCGTTTAAGTCGCTCAGCAAAAAATATGTTTTTGTTGGTTATCTGGCAGCTGTAATTCCGGCTATAATACTTCCGTATTACTCGGTTATAGGCGGTTGGGTAATGAAATACCTGTGGGTGTTTATAAGCGGAGGTGCGGTTGATGCAGCGTCTGATACATATTTTGGTGGATTTATATATCAAACGGGCGAGCCTGTATTTTGGTTTGCTTTGTTTTTGGGATTTACCGCTGTGATAGTGCTTTGCGGTGTGGAGAAAGGTATAGAAAAAATCAGCAAGATTATGATGCCTGTGCTGGTTGTTTTATCAATAGTTATAGCTGTTTATTCTGTGTGTATGCCGGGGGCATGGGAAGGTGTAAAATATTATATAATGCCTGATTTCAGTAAATTTTCGGCGACGACTGTTCTTTCGGCTATGGGACAGCTTTTTTACTCAATGTCACTTGCGATGGGCATTATGATTACATACGGATCATATATGAAAAAGGATGTTAACCTTGAATCTTCGGTTACTCAGATTGAGCTTTTCGATACCGGTATTGCTTTTATAGCCGGCCTTATGATTATACCTGCTGTATTTGTTTTTTCAGGTGGTACGCCCGAAGCGCTCGGCAAGGGACCCCAGCTGATGTTTGTTATGCTTCCCAAGGTATTTAATTCAATGGCAGGGGCAGGGGGATCATATGTAGGAGCAGCATTTTTCCTGCTTGTGCTTTTTGCGGCACTTACATCTTCTATATCACTTATGGAAACGGTCGTATCAATTGTATGTGACAAGTTTAAGGTAGGCAGAAAGCTTTCCTGTGTTTTGGTTTTGATATTGTCTATAATACTTGGTCTTTTATCTTCGCTTGGAAATGGTGTTTGGGCAGATGTTAAAATAATAGGACTTCAGTTCCTTGATTTCTTCGACTTTATAAGTAACAGCGTTCTTATGCCGATAGTTGCTTTCTTTACTTGCATCTGCGTCGGTTATGTTATAAAACCACAAGCTATCATTGATGAGGTTGAGTTGTTGGGGACTTTCAAGAGAAAGAAACTCTTCGTAGCTGTTATAAGATATTTGGCACCTGTATGCATAGTACTGATACTTATATCATCTGTACTTGAAGCGTTCGGTGTGTTAAAAGTATAAATGCGTTTATATACAATTACTTAATACAATAAAAAAAGGTGGCGCTCGGCGCCACCTTTTTAAAGACCAAATTCTTCAATAAGCTGAGCTTTTGTTTTTACTCCGACAGAGCTGCCTATGGCTTGTCCGTTCTTAAAAAGAATAACAGTTGGTATACTCATAACATTATACTGTGAAGCAAGCTCAGGTTCATCGTCAATGTTTATCTTGCAGACTTTTACCTGTCCGGCAAGGTCTTCGGATAAACTTTCAATGAATGGCGAGAACATCCTGCAAGGTGCACACCAAGTAGCCCAAAAGTCAACCAAAACAGGAATATCAGCGTTTAAAACCTCATCATTGAATGTGTTTTTATCAACATTTAATGCAGCCATTTTTTATCACTCCTTTTTTAAAAGTGATTATTCTTCTGAAAACATATCTTTTCCTGCGCTACATACAGGGCATTCAAAATCCTCAGGAAGATCTTCAAATTTTGTGCCGGGTTCGATTCCCAAATCCGGAGCTCCCAATTCCTCATCATAGGTCCAACCGCAAGGATCACATACATATTTTTTCATAATTTAAGCCTCCTAAAAAATTTAAATATAGTTTGTTAACATCTTTTATAATACATACTATTTTACATTAAAATTTTTTATATGTCAACAAAAATGAACTATTTAATAATTTTTCAAAAGAAGAAAAAATTATGCTTGACATACAAGATAAAAGTCGTTATAATAGAAAGGTAGAATTTTTTGTAGTATTACTTGACAAAAGAAAATCCACATTTCCAGTTTATATATTGGAGGGAGGGAAATCAATAATGGCTGAAATTAGAGTAAAAGAGAATGAATCGTTGGACAGCGCTCTTCGTCGCTTTAAACGTTCATGTGCAAAAGCCGGTGTTATTTCGGAAGTCAGAAAAAGGGAGCATTATGAGAAACCCAGCGTAAGACGTAAGAAGAAATCAGAGGCTGCAAGAAAACGCAAGTTCAGATAACTTATTGATTATTAAAAGGCTGCCGTCCGGTTCGACGGTGGTCTTTATAATTTTTTAGGAGGAATTAAAATGGCACTTAAAGAACAACTTATGCTTGATTTGAAAGAAGCTATGAAAGAAAAGGATGTAATCCGCAAAAACACCGTTCAGATGGTGCGTTCTGCTATTTTGCAATTTGAAAAGGATAACCTTTGTGAGCTTGATGAAGAGGGCGTTCTTGATGTAATTGCAAGGGAACTTAAAAAACGCAGAGATGTGTTGCCGGAATATGAAAAAAGCGGCAGAGAGGACCTTATTGCAGATATCAGCAGAGAAATTGAAATTCTGCTGACATATTTGCCTGCTCAGCTTACCGAAGAAGAGCTTGAAGTTATCGTTACTGATGCTATTTCTGAGACAGGGGCAACTTCAATGAAGGATATGGGCAGAATTATGGCAATTATTATGCCTAAAACCAAAGGCAGAGCGGATGGAAAAATTATCAACCGCATTGTTAAGGAGAAACTGTCGTAATTATTGCAAATCGAATTTGTAAACTGAGGGAAAATAAATGAAAAAAATTTTTTTGCCTGATATTTTTGCCGAAACAGTATTTGATATTGATTTTAAAAAGCTTAAAGAATCGGGGATAGATGCGGCGATTTTTGATATTGACAATACTCTTGCACCATATACAATGCCTGTTGCGGATGAGAAAACAGCTTTGTGGTTGAAAACCTTGAAAGCGGACGGTATTGATGTGTTTATAGTGTCAAATAATAGTCACGAAAGAGTAAGAGTTTTTGCCGAAAATATAGGGGTCCCTTATTTTGGCAAAGCTCTTAAGCCACTCAGCTTTTACCTTAAAAAAGCATGCATAAAAATGGGTGTAAAGCCGAAAAATACCGCACTCATAGGAGATCAGCTTTTTACCGATATATGGGGAGGCACAGCGCTTGGGATGACAACAATTCTTGTGAAGCCGATCTCAGATGTTGAAGGGAAATTTGTTAAATTTAAAAGACGTTTTGAAAGATTAATACTTTCCAGAGCAGAAAAAAAGAGGTGAAAAAATGGGAGCGATAATCGGTCCGGCAGGAAATTGTGAAGACTTTTACAGTGCAGGGCATAAATCCTCGTTGGAAGCACCTGAGTGGGTTCGCGAAAATGGCCTTGGAGCCTATGAGTATCAATGCGGAAAAGGCGTTAAGATTTCAGTTGAAGCCGCCAAAAAGCTTGGCGTGCGTGCTAAGGAAAACGGAATTTTGTTGTCGGTTCATGCTCCGTACTATATAAGCCTTGCTTCAATAGAAAAGGAGAAACGTGATAAAAGCATAGAATATATCCTAAAAACGTTGACGGTAGCAAAGGCAATGGGTGCAAAACGTATCGTTGTCCATTCGGGCACGGCGGGAAGTATAACCAGAAAAGAAGCATTGGAGCTTGCAAAGGACACTCTTTCAAGAAGTCTTGACGCCGCTGCAAAAGCAGGATTTAAGGACATTTTTATTTGTCCCGAGACAATGGGTAAGGTTAAGCAGTTAGGGACTGTTGATGAGGTTGCCGAGCTTTGTACCTTAGACAGAATGCTTATACCTACGATTGATTTTGGACACGTTAATTCAATGTCCTTGGGTGGACTTAAAAATTTTGAAGATTTTGAGAGAGTTTTCGTAACTCTTGAAAAAAAGCTGAGAGATGAACGGGCAATAAGCTTTCACGCACATTACAGTCGCATAGAATACACAAATGCTGGCGAGAAAAAGCATCATAGATTTGATGAAACGGAATATGAGCCGGAATTTACCCCTGTTGCTGAGCTTGTGGCAAAGTATGATCTTTCGCCAACGATAATTTGTGAATCCAGAGGCACACAGACCCGGGATGCAGTTGAAATGCAAAAAATTTGCAGGAGGTTTGAAGATGCATACAAAGCTTGAAGCGCTTTTAAAAAAGTATGATGCAATACTTTTAACCTCACCCTACAATATGAGGTATTTCGGCAATTTTTCGTGCGGAGAAGGTGCGGTTTGGATTACAGGAAGTCGCAAGGCTGTGATTACTGATTCAAGATATATTGAGCAGGCGTCAGCTGAGGCAGGACTTTTTGAAATCAGGGAATCTGGCAATTGGATTGATGAGGTGTGTAGCTATATAGATGCGGAGCAAATAAAAAATATATTATTTGAAGACGCATTTATGAGTGCGGCGGTATATATGAAGTTAAGTGACAAGGCAAAAAGCTCAAGGCTTTGTGTCGGTTCAAAAATGCTTAATGATTTGCGTATGGTAAAAACCGCTCAGGAACTTGATATTATGGCACAGGCAGAGCTTATCTGTTGCCGTGCATTTGAAAAAATTATTGATTTTATAAAACCGGGTATTTCCGAAAAGGAACTTGCTGCAGAGCTTGAATATTATATCAGAAAGTGTGGCGGAGAAGGAGTTGCGTTTGAAACAATAGTTGTTTCCGGTGCAAGAAGCAGTCTTCCCCACGGTACGCCAAGTGATAAAATAATTGAAAAGAATGATTTTGTCACTTTAGATTTTGGTTGTGTATACAAAGGATATTGTTCTGATATGACAAGAACTGTGGTTGTTGGCAAGGCAACGGAAAAGCAGAAAGAGATTTATAGTATCGTCAAAGAAGCACAGCAAATAGGGCTGGAAGCAATAACTTCCGGTGTTACGGGAAGGAATGCAGACTTTGCAGCAAGAAGCGTAATCGAAAAGTGTGGTTACGGAGAATATTTCAGACACTCATTGGGCCACGGAGTAGGGCTTTGTATTCATGAAATGCCAAATCTTTCCCCAAAGTCGGAAGTTGTTTTAGAGGAGAATATGGTGGTAACTTGCGAGCCGGGAATTTACATCCCTGATTTCGGCGGTGTACGTATCGAGGATATGGTTTGCGTCAAAACCGACAAGGTTTTGAATATGACACCAGCGACCAAGGAACTTTTAGAGCTTTAACGGAATTAAATTCCCGAAAAACAACAATTTTTCGAGGGTTTAAGAAAATTATACTTGATTTTTTCAATATATTAGTATACAATAAAAAAGTAAATGTAAATTATGGAGGGAATAATAATGATTTCAGCAGGTGAATTCAGAAACGGAATTACCTTTGAGTTTGAAGGTAACGTTTATCAGGTAGTAGAATTTCAGCACGTAAAACCGGGTAAGGGTGCAGCATTCGTAAGAACAAAGATGAAGAATGTTGTTACCGGTGGCGTGGTTGAAAGAAGCTTCAACCCTACAGAAAAGGTTGAAAAGGCACATATAGAAAGAAAGGATATGGAATATATCTACGAAGATGGTGGTCTTTACTACTTTATGGATCAGGATTATGAGCAGGTTCCGCTCAGTGCTGACCAGCTTGGAGATGCACTTAAGTTCGTAAAGGAGAATATGACTGTTACAATCCTTTCTCACAAGGGTAATGTTTTTGCAGTTGAACCGCCTACATTTGTTGAACTTGAAGTTATTGCAACTGAACCAGGCGTTAAAGGAAACACAGCAACAAACGTTACAAAACCCGCAACAGTTGAAACAGGTGCTATTGTTACTGTTCCTATGTTTATCAATGAGGGCGACAAGATTAAGATTGATACAAGAACTTCTGAATATCTTTCAAGAGTATAATATCTTAAGGGGATGTTAAAATTGTCCAGACCGCAAAAAGACGGAAAGACAAAAGAATATCCCTTGTGAAACGGGAATTAAAAAACTGTTAGAAATGTTGAAAAGCCGCATTACTATGCGGCTTTTCTGTTCTTATAGTCTTTTGCTACGCACAAACCTCGCCTCTCGGTGTACACAAGTACACCTTCGGGTTCCCAAAAGCCTTGCTTTTGGCTCGTTTTGTGTGTTCTGAATCAATTTTACCTATCCCCTTGCTTTTAGTGAAATTTGATGAGCGTTTAATGAGTCCTTTCAAAAAATTTCCTTTACTATTTTTAAAAAGTGTGCTATAATGAAAAGGTAATAAAATTATTATTAATTACGGAGGATTTTAAAATGTCAGAATTTACAAATCGTGCAGCTTATTTAAGAGGTCTTGCTGACGGAATGAAGTTGGATACAGAAACAAACGAGGGCAGACTTATAAGTGAACTTCTGGACTTTGTTGGAGATTTGGCAGCTGAAATTGAAGCTATTGATGATGAACAAGGCTTTATCGCTGACCAGATTGATGAGCTTGAAGAAGAGGTTGAATTAATTGGCGATGAAGTTTTTGGCGATTATGATGAATATGAAGAATATGATGAAGACGATGAATTTGAGCTTACCTGCGAATCTTGCGGTGCGGAATTGATAGTTACCGGCGAGGAATTGATCGAAGAAGATCTCGCTTGTCCTGTATGTGGTGAGCCTATCGAAATTGAAATCGAGTGCGATTGCGATTGTGATGACGATTGCGACTGCGATTGCGAATAAATTTTCAAGATAATAAAAAAGCCGAAAAACAAATTTGTTTTTCGGCTTTTTTTGTATAACGAAAACCACGCGTGAGCCTGCGTGGTTCAAAAGAGGTTAACCGATGAACAGATAATAAATTAGAATTTAGAAAAAAGCAGTGTGATTTGAAATATTGAAGTATAGCACAAACAATTTAATGGAAAGCC
>JAZNMD010000005.1:0-2298 GCA_045579385.1 Clostridia bacterium | reverse complement strand
TAAACTGTGATAACAACAGGAATGATAAGACCTGCGTCATTCTTTGTACGCTCGTTGAATTCCTTTGTGAATGCCATAATATTAACACCGTGCTGACCTAATGCAGGACCAACAGGGGGAGCAGGTGTAGCTTTACCTGCGTGAATCTGTAATTTAATAAATCCGACTACTTTCTGAGCCATTTTTAATTACCTCCAAAAAAAACATAAGGTTTAGTTGATTTTCTCGATTTCTGATAAAGAAATTGTAGTTGGCGTTTCTCTGCCGAAGAATCCCTGTAAACCAACTGTAACTTCACCTGCGTCCTCGTTGATTTCACGGACAATAACCTTATTGCCGTTCATCTGAGGATTAGTAGAGCAGTTGACGATAACAGCCCAGTCGCCTACCTTGATAGCAGCCTTAGGCTTCTTTTCAACAATACCGAGATTTTCCATTTCTTCATCAGTAAGAGGAGTGGGTTCTGAACCGGCACCTACAAAGCCTGTAACACCACGGATATTGCGGCATTCATACCAGGTCTTTTCATTGTTGATCATTTTCACATAAACGTAGCAGGGGAACTTCTTTTCTTCCTTCTGCTTACCGTCTCTGCCGATGATAGGCTTTCCGTAATCGTCCGTAGCGGGACAAACGGGAACCAGTACATCCTGAATCATATCCTGAAGACCTTTGTTTGCTGCCAGTGTCATGATATTACCTGCAACCTTGTTCTCATAACCGGAATAGGTGTGTAAAACGTACCAAGAAGCCTTTTCAGTTGCTTCTGAACGTTCATCTTCATGCTTTTTAGCTTCTTCTGACATCTTAAATCCCCTTACCTCTCATTTTTTCGTCATGAAACGAACTTTACTTGCCAAGCATAAGCTTAATCAGGAACATAAACACGGTGTCTACGCCCCAGATAGCCAAACCACTTACAACCATAGAAACGACTACAACAATTGTATTGTTGATAACCTGCTTTCTTGATGGCCACACTACTTTTTTGAATTCGGATCTGGCGTCTTTAAAATACTTCACAACAGACTTCTTCTGTCCCTTGGGAGCGGAAGGTTTTGTTGCTGCCTTTTCGTTTGCCATTCTGATCCTCCTTACTTAGTTTCCTTGTGGAGAGTGTGCTTGCGGCAGAACTTGCAGTGCTTGTTAAGCTCGATTCTGTCAGGGTCGTTCTTCTTGTTTTTCTTGGTGTTGTAATTGCGCTGCTTGCATTCAGTACAAGCGAGTGTAATTTTAACTCTCATTTCGGCACCTCCTATTTTATTATTCATTCTTTTGAATGAACTAAGCCTCCCTCGTTTAACCCGCAATACCCTTAATTGCGGAAAGGCTTATGCGCAAAAAAGGCGCAAAAAAATAAGCCTCTTTTCGAGGTACTAACATTTTATCATATTTAACCCTTATTGTCAAGGCTTTTCCGCTCTTTTTTAAAAATATTACTATTTTTTACAGAGTGACAGCTATCTATTGACAAAAGCGGCTGTTTTTGGTATAATTTCACTATATTAATACGGTATATTCCGTAAATTTCACAGATAAAGGGAAGGAAAATATTTATGAAAACTTGTAAAAACTGTGGTGCTTTAAATAAAGTGGAAAACAATTTTTGTAACAGCTGCGGTTCCCGTGAATTCACCGATGCAGTACCGCCTGTTGCTCCGCCTCCCGCACCCGCACCTATGCCCATGCCTGTATACAAAAAGCCTGAATTCACATGGTTCGATGTATTCACAATTTTCAGCTTTGTAGCTTCTATTATTGGTTGCTTCGTTATTTCGCTGATTCTAGACCCGCTTGCTCTTGCAGCAGGTATCGCAGGCTTTGCAAAGGGTAAACGCAACAGAGCTCTTGCTATTGCCGCTATTGTTATTGCCGCAATCAGCCTCTTAATCCGCCTGTTCATTGCCCTTTACGACAACGGCGTAATTCCTCAGTGGCTCATTACAGGTACCTTTGATTAAAAAATTCGGCTGTTGCCGTATTTTATAAAACAATACATATAAGGAGCAAAAAACAATGGATATTAAAGCAAAAATCGAAGAAATCGTTGCAAAGGTAAAGGCAGACCCTGATTTTGCCGAAGATTTCAAGAAGGATCCTATCAAGGCTGTTGAAGGTGTTCTCGGCGTTGACCTTCCTGACGATCAGATCAAGGGTGTTATCGATGGCGTTAAGGCTAAGGTTTCCTTTGACGGTATCGCTGATAAGCTCGGCGGTTTAGGTGATCTCTTAGGCGGTCTCAAAAAGTAAAGCACAAAATCCTCCGTGAAAACGGAGGATTTTTTATTTACAGCTTTT
>JAZNMD010000004.1:0-10144 GCA_045579385.1 Clostridia bacterium | reverse complement strand
TTTGTTATCCTTCATAAGTGTTGCAATCTGTGCATCTGACAATGTCTTGATTACTTCGCTTGCACCGATATCGTTTACAAAAGACTGAATATCAATCATCGAAAGGATATTCCGTAGCTGGTCAGGATTGTTTATCAGTCTGCTGATATAATCCTTTACAATCTTGTCAGCTGTTTCCTTTTTAACAAAGGCAGAAACAGGCACCGGAAGCTTTGTAATTTTTATATTTTTGTCCTCATCAATAAGGTCTTTTTCTTCAAGCTTTTCATAAACCTCGCCTGTCACCTTGTTATAAAGTGTCGGATTGTAGTTTTTAAGTCTTTCAATCCATTGTCCTATTTGGTCACCCAATACCTTTATAGAATCTGCAATTCTTGAAGTTCTGCTGTACTTTGTAGAAATATCAATTGCTTCAATTGGACCTTGAGAAAGGTTTGCAAATTTTACCGATGCGCCAAAGTTCTTATATAGTAAATACCCGTCGTTCTCGTAAACTACTTCCTCTGTTGCTGTCGGGTCCCCCTGAACTCTAATACTGTATTCATCAACACCGTCTGCAGTATCAGGATCAGTAAACAATTCATCAAATGGGTTAAACTGTCCATCCTTCAGATACCAGAAATCTGGTGTAACTGTATATATTGAGCCGCTTGGATAAATATCAACATACTTGCTCTTGTCGTACAAGCTACCAGATGTGCCTTTGAGCGCCTCCGTGTTTATATCGGTATCAAACTTGGTCTTGTAGTAATTGTAATACCATCCGCCCTGCTCCTCTTCAAGCAATACAGATTCATCAGCCAAATGTATTGGCTGCTTGTAGCCTTTGAAGAACTGAATTTTAAGCGGTGCATGGTCAGCTGTATTTGCATAAAGCTTGAGAACTGCACCATCTTCTTTGTAAAGGTGATCTTCTGTCAATGCAGAAACTTTTTGTTGCTTTAAGCCTCCCTGACCATCATCCACAAGCTCGTACCAGTTAATAAAGAATTCATTATTATCAAGTGCGAGTGCCTTTTGAACGTCCGCAAAAGTAACTCCCGGTTCAAGCTCGCCATTGTAATTTAAGGCATTGTATTTGTAAGATTTATGTATCGGGCTTCCGACTCCTCCGGTATAGAAGTTAACTGTGTAGTTGTTCATTGTGAAACGAGCATAAACTTTTACGTCAAACCGGCTCATATCCTTGTCAACAGCAAGTTTGGTTACTTCTTTATAACTAACAATATTGCCTTCCGCATCCTTTTCAGGATAATACCAACCTTGGAATGTATACCCCGGTCTGTCTATATTGCCTTTGGCAGGAAGGGTATACTCATTTCTTACATCAAATTCAAATTCCGGAAGAGTGGTAAACCATTTATCTTTAAACTGTTTATCAGTCTCAAGGGTTCCGTCGTCGTTTACAACCACACTTCGGAAGTTTAATTCGTATTTTATAAGTTCAAATTTTGCATACACTGGTTTTTCATCCGGTGTGTTTTTATCTACCCTAATCGGTGAGGTAATTTCAACATCATTTTCATCATACCATCCAAGGAATTTATATCCCAGGTTGAACACCTCGTTTTTGAACGGTAATGTGTATGGATTTCTAACGTCAAAGTCTATATCTATTTTTTCGGTAAACCAGCCTGTATCGGTCTGATCGGCTGGGTTGCCTGTGAAAAATTCTCCCTCATCAAATAACTTATAGGACGAATCTTCTTTTTTCTCGTAAGCTTTATACTTATAAGCTATTTTGTACGGCTTTAGCTTAAACACAGCAACAATATTAAGTGTTGTCTTGTCGCCTTCTACTAAGCCTTGAATAAAGTCTTTGATATTAGCATTAGTAACCGCAGTACCTGACTCGTCAGTAAGCTTTACAAGTTCATAACCGGTGTTTTCAATATCGCTGTATGTAGGCAAAGCCTTGCCATCTTTAATACCATCCACAATATTAAACTTTTCGGGCTTTAGATAACCAATTGCAAACCAATCAGTATCAAAAGTGCCCGATTCTGTTCCGTCTTCAAGTTCCCACTTGGTAAATGCTATATCGAAGTCAACAACTTCAAAAACAGCTGTAAGACTCAGTGTTGTTGTGCTTTCGGTCACTACTCCACTGGTAATGCGGTCTTTGATATTGGCATCCGTAACCTCTTCACCATTTTTGTCAACCCATCTTAAAAACTTGTATCCAGGATGCTTGATGTCAGAATTTGTGGGAAGCAATTTGCCATCCTTAATTCCAACACTGATATTAAACTTTTCGGGCTTTTGATAGCCACTTGCAAACCAATCAGTATCAAAAGTGCCCGAATCTGTTCCGTCTTCAAGTTCCCACTTGGTAAATGCAATATCAAAATCAATCAGTTCAAAAACACCCTTAAGCTTTACACCTTCTGTTTCTGTCATATCAGCAGTAACAGTAAGCGGCGGCACATCAGCACCTGTGCTCATGTTAACCCACTTGACAAGCTTCCAACCCGGTTTGTTGATATTAACACTTGCAGGCAAAACTGTTGTATCTTTATTTGTTATATTAAAGCTTTGAGCTTCAATATAGCCGACCTTAAAGTTAATTTGTGTTACACCGTCTTCATCAAAATAAGAAAGTGGATATTGCATCAAAGCCTTATTGGAAAAAATAACCATTCCGTCTGTCAATTCAGTTCCTGCAGCAATATCAGTACCCTGGTCATCTTCCCAGTCATATTTATAGCCAAGTTCTTCAAGACTGGTTTTGAGGGCTTCAATTTTTGTTCCTTTAGCAAGAGTCTTACCAACACCGTCAACTGTAACAGTTATGGTTTCTGTGGTAGAACCTCCTCCGCTGCTACCGCCACCGCCGCCGGTGGGTCTGGTAAGGAACTTAGCTTCAGTATTTTCAACTATGCCTGTAAACACCTTTTCGTCACGATAGTTTTTAAAGAAAGTTATTCCGTTTACATTGTTTACAACAACGTTTTCGCCAAGAGTGGTGTTTTTCAAAGTAACTGTTCCGCCTCTTGCAAGCAAACGTTTTTCAACCTTTACATTGGTAATTTTTACGCTATCCTCTAAAACTCCGTCACCGATAACAAGGTCGCTGGTTATTGACAAATTCTTAAGTTCAACATCGCCTGTTCTTAAAACAACAATGCCTTGCATATCTTTATCGTATGTTCCGCTTTTGGTGATATATGTACGGATTGCATTGTACATAAACTGAGCAAATTCCTCACGGGTTATATTTGCTCTTGGGTTTGCATTTCCAAGGTCATCACCATTTACATAGCCACGCTTAGCAAGCGCCGACATGGAGTTTGCCGCCCATGAAGAAACTTTTGCGCTGTCCTTAAATTTTGAAAGTCCTGATATATCCGAGTCTGACAGTACCAAAACTCTGGCTACAGCAGTAAACACTTCTTCACGGGTAATATTTTCATCAGGATTCATAGAGGTGTTGCTAACGCCGTTCATGGCACCCATTTTTACAACCTTTGCGATATAATCATAGTACCAGTCATCTTTCGACACGTCAGAATATTGAGAGATATCAGCCACGGTCTTTGCTCCAAACGCACGCACAATAATAGCTGCAAATTCTGCGCGAGTAAGATTTGCGGTAGGTCTTATCTCATTGTTATCATATCCTGTAAGCAATCCATTGGCAACTGCCGCCTCCATAGCAGGTTTAGACCAGCCTGTCGGGAAGTCCGCAAATTGTTCAGCAGCGCTTCCAAATATATTTGGAACCATAGAAAGCAACATAACTGCTGCTGTCAAAGTACTGATAAATCGTTTAAGTTTATTTCTCATTTTCAGTTCTCCTTTTCGGATCAACATCCGTTTTAGTTCTTATATTTGTTAATAAAATAAGCCTTCTTTGCCCTTTTTTCGTTTAAATATGTTTGTTTAAGCTCTGAGACAATGGCTAAATCCTTGCCTTCTTTTTCAAGCGCTGTCTTAATTTCATCAATGATCCCGTATACGATACCATCGCACTCGGTTTCCCATGCTGCAATTCTCGACATATACTTGGAAATCAAGATTTTCTTTGCATTCTTTTTGTCTTCAGCACTCATAGCTTTATATTCACTATAAGCCTCTGCCTCTATTGCATCAAGCATGCCTAAATATTTGCTTTTTTGCATATAGAGCTTTGCTATTGATTCAGAAACAACCTTTCCCGACTCATCCTCTGCAGGATCCTTTTCAGGAGTATTGGCATTACTTTTATTGCCACCATCCTGTCCGTTATTGGTAGATGGTTCCTGGTCTTCTTGTGTGTTTGTTTGCGTAAGCATTTCCACCACTTGTTTTTCATCCAGCAAGCCTTCAGCTATAGCTTTGGCTTCTTCCTCGGTTGGCTCACGCACCACTATCCCTTCGGACTCATTGAGGAAAGTATTAAGTTTATCTTTCTTCTCTGTCAGCCTTTCATCAAGCTCTTCCTGAGTATATTTTTTTGAATCTATAAAGGCCTCTATTGTGTTGCGGTTTTGATACGCAACAAACCCTATAACCAACAAAATTACCAGCAAAATGCACAGCGTAATTTTTATGCTTTTTTTCATAAAATCCCCCCACCCCACATTCGCACTATACTAAATTATTATAACGCTAACAACAAATACTGTCAAGCGTTTCTGTGAATTTTGTCTTCCATGTTTCTTCCAGAAAAAGTGTTTTCAAAATATCGTACAAAAATTAATTTTTTTTTTGTGCTATTTGAACTATAAATTCAAGATTACTTCACGAAAACACCTTAAAATTATGTTTTTTATTTTCTTTTGTGCCATAAATTTTATTAATTTACTTGTTTTTCAAAATATACAAATAATTTCAATTATTGTATCGGAAAAAATCAATAAAATCTCTCTGAATTCTATTGACAAAAGCCATCTGTTGTGGTATTCTTAATGACAGAATAGAACAGATTAGATGAGATTAAATAGCGTATATCTTGACGAGATGAGGTTTTATACTTGTTTTGTTTATTTTGTCTTCTGATTTTCTGTTCAGAAGATTTTTTTATTTATGTAAAGGCCAGATTTTAAAGAGGAGGCAATTATCGTGAACAACTACAAAAACTTTGATAACTACCTTAAAGAAAACCCTACGCCCGACGGATATTTTGGTAAATACGGCGGTGCATTTTTGCCAAAAGAGCTGGAGCCTGCTTTCAAGGAAGCAAGCGATGCTTATGAGGCAATTTGCCATTCTGCCCAGTTCATAAACGAGCTTCGCAGAATAAGAAAGGAATTTCAAGGAAGACCAACCCCCGTATATCATTGTGAAAGACTTTCAAAGCTGTTCGGGAACTGCCAGATTTACTTAAAGCGTGAAGACCTTAACCACACAGGCGCACACAAACTTAACCATTGTATGGGAGAAGGACTTTTAGCAAAGTATATGGGCAAGAAAAAGCTGATAGCTGAAACAGGTGCAGGTCAGCATGGTGTTGCTCTTGCAACTGCTGCAGCATATTTCGGTATGGAATGTGACATATATATGGGCGAAGTGGATATTGAAAAACAACACCCGAACGTTATAAGAATGAAAATGCTTGGTGCAAGAGTTATCCCCGTAACACACGGTCTTAAAACTCTTAAAGAAGCTGTTGATGCGGCTTTTGATGCTTATCTCAAGGAATACGACAATGCAATTTACTGCATTGGCTCGGCACTTGGTCCTCATCCTTTCCCTAAAATTGTAAGAGACTTTCAATCAATTATCGGCATAGAAGCAAGGGAGCAATTCCTTGAAATGACAGGAAATATGCCTGACGCAGTTTGTGCCTGCGTAGGCGGAGGCTCAAACTCAATCGGTATGTTCGTCCCGTTTGTTGCTGACCCGGTTGAAATCTATGGCATAGAACCTCTTGGACGTGGTTCAGATATAGGCGACCACGCTGCAACAATGATGTTCGGTAAACCCGGCAGAATCCATGGTTTTGATTCTTATGTTCTGAATGATGCTGATGGCGAGCCACTTCCGGTTTATTCAATTGCAAGTGGTCTTGACTATCCGGGTGTAGGTCCTGAGCATGCACATCTTCATGATTTAAAACGTGTGCAATATGAAGCAATTTCCGACGAAGAAGCAATGGAAGCATTCTTCCTCCTTTCAAGATATGAAGGTATCATCCCTGCAATTGAAAGTGCCCACGCTGTGGCTTATGCAATCAAGTATGCCAAGGAGCATAAATCAGGGTCAATTCTTGTTTGCCTGTCAGGCAGAGGAGATAAAGATATCGACTACGTTTATGAAAATTATGGTTGTGGCGAACAATTCAATTTGAAGTAAAAAGTATAAAAAATGGGCTGTTTAAAAACTGTGTTTTTTAACAGCCCATTTTTTAGGGGATAGGTAAAATTAATTCAGAACACACAAACCGAGCCAAAAGCAAGGCTTTTGGAAACCCGAAGATGTACTTGTGTACATCGAGAGGCGAGGTTTGTGCGTAGCAAAAGGACTATAAAAGCAGAAAAACCGCATTATTATGCGGTTTTTCAACATTTATAATAACTTTTTAATACCAGTTCCTAAGGGATATTATTTGATCTTTCCGTCTTTTTGCGGTCTGGACAATTTTAACATCCCCTTTTATTTTAAATTTATCTGTTGAGTATAAGCTTTGTAAGTTCAACAGGCTCAACAATTTTGCCATCCTTGTATACACGCATATTTCCCGATGCAATTTCATCAATAAGGATTACTTCATCATTGTTATAACCAAATTCAAACTTTATATCCCAAAGGTCGAGACCTATTGTTTTAAGGTCATCTGCAACAACTTTTGTTATCTTAAGAGTCTGTTCTTTCATGCTTTCAAACATCTTGGGTGTCATTACGCCAAGAGCTGCCAAACCTTCGCCGGTAACAAGTGGATCGCCCTTCTCATCATTTTTAAATGTACATTCAACGTATCCACCCTCAAGAACTGTACCATCTTCAATATATTCGCCATATCTGCGGATAAAGCTTCCTGTTGCAACCAGACGGCAGATAACTTCAAGACCGTGGCCAAACACTTTGCCGGGAAGAACCTCCATTGTTGCATTATCAATATCAGCAGACACATAGTGTGTTTTGATCCCTGCTTTTTTAAGTAGATCAAAATAATAAACAGATGTCTCAAGATTTGCCTTGCCAATACCCTCAATTGTAAGTCCTACGCTGTTTTCGCCCGGGTCAAACACACCGTCTTTGCCTGTGCAATCATCCTTGAACTTAAGCAAAACATTGCCATTTTCAAGCTCATAAACATCCTTTGTTTTTCCTTGGTAAACCAATTTCATTTTGCATTTCCCCTAACTTTTTATATGATTTCTTATTTTATCACAAATTTTTTAGCTTGTCTTTATATTTTTCTTAATTTTTTCAATTTTTATATATCCGTCAGCAAGTGGCAAGCTTATATCATCAACTTTGTCACTTTTTACAGCACGTCCACCTATCACAATTTTGCTCTTTCCTTTGGCTTTGTAAATACATTCATAGCCAAAAAATGCCCTGAGTATAATATCCGCCTCATCTGCTGTCATATTTTCGGTAACAGTAAAATCCTCTTCAGCAGGAGCTTTCCAATATTCTCCATCCCCCTGTTTTCTTGCTTTTTTGTAAAGCTCATCAAAGCTTTCAACAAGGTTTTTAAGCATTTCTTCTAAAAGTCCGTTTGCCTTTTCCATAAAACTTTGATGTGTTTCATCATCTGCAAGGCTAAACTCCTTTTGCAAAATAATGTCCCCCGTATCAAAGCCTTCTGCAATCTTGTGGATGGTAACACCGCTTTTTTTGTGTCCCCACAAAATAGCCTGCGCCATCGGCCACGAGCCTCTGCCCGTTGGCAGTAATGACGGATGAATATTAACTATCGGAAGTGCTGTGTCTGCAGGTATTTTGAAGTAATACCCTCCGCAGACAGCCATATCACAACCATTGTCAATCAGGCGTTTTATATCCTCGCGCGTTATCCTTGTCATCTGGCACGATATATTGTTTTTTTCTGCAAACCCTGTAATGAGCTTGTTGAACTCGGTTTTATTGTCGACCTCACAAGTGAAAATTTCCATTATCTCGCAGCCTAAATTATCAAGTATTTCAAGAGCAGGATAAAACAAATCTATGCCTATATATGCTATTTTCATATCAGAAAAGTCCGCTGATTACGCCATTTTCGTCAACATCAATTTTTTCGGCAGCGGGAACTTTCGGGAGTCCCGGCATTGTCATTATGTCTCCGGTCAGCGCTACTATAAAGCCGGCACCTGCCGAAACCTTAACATTTCTGACAGTTACGCTGAAGTTTTCAGGTGCGCCAAGCTTTGTCATATCATCCGAAAAGCTATATTGAGTTTTTGCCATACAAATCGGCAATTTGTCAAACCCAAGCTCGTTTAGCTTTGCAATCTGCTTTTTGGCATTTGGCGTAAATACTGCACCATTGCCACGATAAACATTTTTAACAATTTTGTCTATTTTGTTTTCAATTGTATCGTCAAGATCATAACTGAACTCAAAACTGTTTTCCTGTTCACAAAGTCTTACAACCTCTTCAGCCATTTCGATACCGCCACTTCCGCCATCCGCCCATACATTTGACAGCACCACATTTACTCCAAGTTCACGGCATTTGTCTATAACAAGCTGAATCTCGGCATCGGTATCTGTTGGGAATCTATTTACAGCAACCACTGACGGAAGCTTGTAAACATCCTTTATATTTGAAACATGTCTTAAAAGATTTGGGATTCCGGTTGCAAGAGCCTCAAGGTTTTCAGCATTAAGTTCAGTTTTTGGAACTCCACCATGCATTTTGAGTGCACGAATCGTTGCAACAACTACAACTGCCGAGGGTTTAAGATTTGCATAACGACACTTGATATCCAAGAATTTCTGAGCACCAAGGTCAGCTCCAAAGCCTGCCTCTGTTATTACATAATCACCTATACGCATAGCCATTTCAGTTGCAATAACCGAGTTGCAGCCATGTGCAATGTTAGCAAACGGGCCGCCATGAACAAAAGCCGGTGTGCCCTCAAGTGATTGCACAAGATTTGGCTTTAAGGCGTCTTTAAGCAGAGCGGTCATAGCACCTGCTGCACCGATTTCTCCGGCAGTTACAGGCTTTTCGTCATAGGTATATCCAACAACTATCCGTGAAAGTCTTTCCTTGAGGTCAGTTATTGAAGATGCCAGACAAAGCACCGCCATAACCTCTGATGCTACAGTAATATCATACCCATCCTCACGGGGAACACCATTCACTCTGCCGCCAAGGCCATCCGTTACAAATCTTAACTGACGGTCATTCATATCAACGCAGCGTTTCCATGTAATGCGTCTTGGGTCAATGTTTAATCTGTTACCCTGATATATATGATTGTCAAGCATAGCTGCAAGGAGATTATTTGCAGCACCGATTGCATGGAAATCCCCGGTAAAATGTAAATTTATATCCTCCATAGGAACAACCTGAGCATATCCGCCGCCTGCCGCACCACCTTTAACCCCAAAAACAGGTCCGAGTGATGGCTCACGAAGTGCCATTATCGCATTCTTGCCAAGCTTTTTCAGTCCGTCAGCAAGGCCAATAGTTGTAGTGGTCTTCCCCTCGCCTGCAGGAGTAGGTGTGATTGCAGTAACCAGGACAAGCTTTGCCTTGCGCTCTTTTTCCTTAAGCAGCGAAAGGTCAACCTTTGCTTTGTACTTACCATAGTATTCCATGTACTTTTCATCAATACCCGCATATTTTGCAATATCTGAAATATTTTGCATTTGCGCACTTTGAGCAATTTCTATATCAGTTTTCATAAAACTTGCCTCCTGAATGGTTTTTTACACGGAAAAAAGATTTTTCGTGTTTTTAATTTTTCAGCACTAAGAGTGTTGATATTAATATGATTTTGAGTCCGTAGCGTACTTTATTGTACGTGAGGACGAAGAATCACCCGACATCAAGCGATTTTGCTCAGCCTCATTATTTGAAATATTCTACTGCAGACTTAAACATCCCCATATCAAACATTCCATCAACGTTTTTGTATAAGCCTTTTGCCCATCTTTCGCTGTGCCCCATTTTACCTAATACTCTGCCATCTGGGGATGTTATACCTTCGATTGCAAAGGTTGATCCGTTGGGGTTGAACTGAATATCGTTTGTTGGGTTGCC
>JAZNMD010000003.1:0-2165 GCA_045579385.1 Clostridia bacterium | reverse complement strand
GTCTTTTTCCTTGTACTTTGCATGTTCAAGTATGCAGTCAATGGATTCCTGCTTGGCTGAATCTATAAAAGCACAAGTGTTAACAATCATAATATCTGCTTCTTCTTCATCAGGAACAATTTCATAGCCATTGTCTTCCAAAATTCCAAGCATTTCTTCTGCATCCACCAGGTTTTTGGAACAACCAAGCGAAACAAGTGAAACCTTTTTCAATCAACCTCACTCCTCACACAAATATTAAGGCTTTTAAAACAGCGATTTATTTCCTGGATAGAAAAACCCCGCCTGCTTAAATGTGCTTTTGCCTTTTCGATATCTTTCCAGTCTGAAAAAACAGCATCTCCAAACTTAAGCTCAACATATCTTTCAAGAATCGCCTCGGCATCAATATCAACCATCTCTGCCGCCTTTTCAATTATAACTGACGAGACACCCTTAAGGTTCAACTCCTGTTTGAGTCTGAACATACCTTTAAATCCTACAATCAAGCCATCGTGAATATACATTTTTGCATATTCAAGGTCATTCAGTATCCCATACTTCTCAAACTCTGCAACCGTTTCCTCTGCGATGTTTTTATCGCAGCCTTTTTGAATCAGTTTTTTGTAAATCTCATCGCAGGTATACATCTTATATGATATAAGCTTTGCCGCAGCCTTTTTTGCACTGTCTTTATTCATAATCCCCCCCGCTGTTTTGCAAACACATAATATGGTGCAAAGAAACCTCTGCACCATATAAATACTTTTTATTTTCTCTTTGTCGGCTTTGGAACCGGACGGAATTCGGTTGGTACAGTTTCTCCGTCAGCATCTTTTTCGCTGTGCTTTTTAAGGCCTGCCTTTTCACGGATTTTTTCTTCAAGCTCTGCGCAAAGTGCCTTATCTTCTTCCAGAAGTTTTTTAACAGCCTCTCTGCCCTGGCCAAGCTTTTCATCGTTATAAGAGAACCACGAGCCTGATTTTTGGATTACCCCAAAATCAACACCAACATCCACGATATTTCCTGTCTTTGAAATCCCCTCGCCATATATAATATCAAATTCTGCTTCCTTGAAAGGAGGTGCAACCTTGTTTTTAACAACCTTGACACGGGTATGGTTGCCGACAGCACCTTCATCGCCTTTCATTGTTTCGGTTCTTCTTACATCAAGACGCACCGATGCATAATACTTAAGAGCCCTGCCGCCTGCGGTTGTTTCGGGATTACCAAACATAACCCCCACCTTTTCACGAAGCTGATTAATAAATATTGCTGTTGTATTTGATTTGCTTACAACCGCTGTCAGCTTTCTGAGAGCCTGAGACATAAGCCTTGCCTGAAGACCTACGTGTGAGTCACCCATAAGACCTTCAATTTCCTGTTTTGGAACAAGTGCGGCAACCGAGTCAATAACAATAACATCAATAGCACCTGAACGCACAAGCTGTTCGGTTATTTCAAGTGCCTGCTCACCGGTATCAGGCTGAGAAACAATGAGGTCATCAATTCTTACACCAAGCTTTTCAGCATACACAGGGTCAAGCGCGTGTTCTGCATCAATAAATGCTGCTTCTCCTCCAAGTCGCTGTGCTTCTGCCACTATATGCAGGGCAACAGTGGTTTTACCCGATGATTCAGGTCCGTAAATCTCAATAATTCTGCCCCTTGGAACGCCACCTATACCAAGTGCAATATCAAGTGACATCGAGCCGGTAGGGATAGCCTCAACCTCAACACTTGTCTTTTCGCCAAGACGCATTACAGCCCCTGCACCATATTGCTTTTCTATCTGTCCAAAGACGCTCTCCAGAGCTTTTCTTTTTTCTTCCTGCATTATAAAAACCACCTTTCCAAAGGTCTGAAATCGTTTTTTGAAATCAATCTGTAAACTTCATTCTTATACGATATATTGTAGCATACTTGTACTACAAAGTCAAGATATGTAATTTTATATTAACCGTTAATAATTATCCACCCGCATAGCGGGTGGTATTTCATTTTCGGGCATAGCCCTACCCTCTACTGGCTACGCACAAGTGCGTTTTTTTATTGGCCTGCCAGCCATGCAACTGTTACCTGCTACCCATAAATGGGTTGTTTCTTCGCAGGCTTCCCCTTGAGGGCGCTGATTGCCGGTGGCAATCGTTTAGCGCTGCCCGAGGCGAGAGCCGAGACAGCTGTCG
>JAZNMD010000002.1:0-5512 GCA_045579385.1 Clostridia bacterium | reverse complement strand
AAAACATAAGCCCTCCGCCTTTCGGATGGTATTAATAACGACAGTTCTTTATCAAAACATTGATGCAATCAATGTTTTGATGCCGCTTTATTGCGGCTAAGAAAGTTGCTTTTATGAAAAGTAACTTTCAAGAACCTATTTTGTATAAAGTATCTGGGAATTGTTTTACAATTTCCCTGTCAAATGTTATATTTGGCAGGGAAAAACGAAAAATTCGTTTTTCCCTAAGATACATTTATTATAATAATGGTCGGCAAAACGCATTAGCGTTTCCGTTTGCGAAGTATCGCAAACCATTATGAAAACTTTGTTTTCATAAACCGACATTATTTCAATCATACGCTACTTTCAAGCATCTTGCTTGAAAGTAGCGGAATGTATTCCGCTCAAAACGTCGTTCTGACGTTTCCACGATTATGATTATAGCATGACCGGACGGAAAAATCAAGACGAATACACGGGGCATTTACATCATATAGTGAAGAAGAGAAAATATCCGCAAGAAGGGTGATTGATTAATGGAGAGCAATAAAAAAGTTTATACGTACGCACAGCTTAAAAAAGACCTGGATAAGCTGAAGATAAAATTTCCGGGGATAGAGGTGCGAAGCATAGGTAAAAGCATTTGGGGCAGGGAACTTTATTGCATAAGACTGGGCGAAGGAAAGGCAAAGCTTATGTATAACGGGGCACATCACGGGATGGAATGGATAACCTCCGCTCTTTTAATGCGTTTTATGGAAGATTATCTTACTGCCGAAAGTGAGGGCCTTTCAATCAGGGGATTTAATGTACCGGCATTAAGCAGACGAGCCTCTCTTTATATTGTGCCAATGGTAAACCCTGACGGTGTGGAGCTTGCGACTTCGGGAATTCCGCATGAGCTTAGGGGGGAACAAAAGAAAAAACTTTTGAAGATTAATGGCTCGGATGATTTTTCAAAATGGCAGGCAAATGCACGGGGGGTCGACCTAAACCATAACTACAATGCACTTTGGGAGATGTCGAAAAAGATGGAGACGGAGTATGGAATTTATTCCCCCGGACCAACAAGATTTTCAGGGGCCGGAGCGGAATCCGAACCCGAAAGTCGTGCTCTTGCAGATTTCACACGTCTGATGGGGTTTGAACTTACAATATCATTTCACAGTCAGGGTAAGGTAATATATCACGGATTTATGGATAAGGAACCTGAAAATTCCTTAAAAATCGCAAAGGCTTTTACGAAAATTTCTCCATATAAATTAGACAGCACCGAGGGGATTGCTTCATTTGGCGGATACAAGGACTGGTTTGTTGACAAATTCAACAAGCCGGGGTATACGATAGAGGTGGGCGAAGGTCAAAATCCATTGCCTTTTGAACAACTGGAAAGGATATACAATGAGACTTTAGCTATAATGCTTGGTGCAATGACAACAATATAAGGAAAAATTTATCCTCGTTTGACACAACAAAGCAAATAAAAAAGCCCTTGCTTCATTGTAAAGCAAGGGCTTTTGGAGCGGAAGACGAGATTCGAACTCGCGACGTTCACCTTGGCAAGGTGACGCTCTACCACTGAGCCACTCCCGCAAATAAGCAGTACTCTGTCAACTGCAAGAATTATTTTATCACAGCTTTACAGCTTTGTCAATAGAAAAAACAAAATATTTGCATTTTCGGTATTTAAATTTGTAAAAATTTTTGAAAATTTTTTAAAAATATATTTGAAATTCGTCGCAATATATGTTATAATATCAAACGTACGACTGTTTTATACTTTGTAAAATAATTTATTTATATATTATAGGAGGTTTTTTACATGGCTAAAAAAATGAAAACCATGGATGGTAACAGTGCTGCTGCACATTGCGCCTATGCGTTTACAGAAGTTGCTGCTATCTATCCGATTACTCCATCTTCCAACATGGCTGAAAATGTTGACCAGTGGAGTGCAGACGGGCTGAAGAACATCTTCGGCGAAACAGTTGACGTTGTTGAGATGCAGTCTGAAGCAGGTGCTGCAGGTGCAGTTCACGGTTCACTTCAGGCAGGTGCTCTTCCAACAACCTTTACAGCATCACAGGGACTTCTTCTTATGATCCCCAATATGTACAAAATTGCGGGGGAACTTCTCCCTACAGTTTTCCACGTTAGTGCTCGTGCTATTGCAGCTCACGCACTCAATATCTTTGGTGACCATCAGGATGTTATGGCTTGCCGCCAGACAGGCTTTGCAATGCTGGCATCAGGCAGCGTTCAGGAAACAATGGACCTTGGTGGTGTAGCACATCTTGCGGCAATCAAGGGCAGAGTTCCGTTCGTTCATTTCTTTGATGGTTTTAGAACTTCACACGAAATTCAGAAGGTTGAAGTTATGGATTACGAAGACCTTAAAGGCCTTCTTGACTGGGATGCACTTAAAGCATTCAAGGACAATGCTCTCAATCCTGAGCATCCTGTACTTCGCGGTACAGCTCAGAACTCTGACATCTACTTCCAGGGCAGAGAAGCTTCAAACAAATACTACGAAGCAATTCCTGACATCGTTGCTGATTACATGAAAGAAATCACAAAGATTACAGGCAGAGAGTACAAGCCTTTCAACTACTACGGTGCACCTGATGCAACAAAAGTTATCGTTGCTATGGGCAGTGCATGCGAAGCTATCGAAGAAACAGTTGATTACATCAATGCACGCGGCGGAAAAGTTGGTGTTGTTAAAGTTCATCTTTACAGACCTTTCTCTGCTAAATACTTCTTTGATGTAATTCCTGAGACTGTTGAAAAGATTGCTGTTCTTGACAGAACAAAGGAACCGGGTTCTCTTGGTGAACCTCTCTACCTTGACGTTTGCAACCTTTACTACGGAAAAGAAAATGCTCCCAAAATCGTTGGCGGTCGTTACGGTCTTGGCTCAAAAGACACAACTCCCACACAGATTATGGCTGTATACAACAATCTTGATCTGGATGCTCCGAAGAACAACTTCACAATCGGTATTGTGGATGATGTTACAAATCTTTCGCTTGAGCTTCCTGCAAAGATCAATGCAGCACCTGAAGGCACAACACGTTGTAAGTTCTGGGGCTTTGGCTCAGACGGTACTGTTGGTGCAAACAAGGATGCTATCAAAATTATCGGTGACAACACCGACCTTTATGCACAGGCTTACTTTGATTATGACTCAAAGAAGTCAGGCGGCGTTACAATGTCTCACTTGAGATTTGGTAAGAAGCCGATTAAGTCAACTTATCTCCTTGATGAAGCTGACTATATCGCTTGTCACAAGCCTGCATACCTTACACAGTACGACGTGCTTGAAGGCTTGAAAAAGGGTGGTACATTCCTCCTTAACTGCGTATGGACACCTGAAGAACTTGAAGAACATCTCCCTGCAAACGTTAAGAAGTATCTTGCAGAGAACGAAATCGAGTTCTACACCATCAATGCAGTAGACGTTGCTGTTAAGGTTGGTCTTGGCCCGAACAGAATCAACATGGTTACACAGAGTGCTTTCTTTAAGCTCGCTAACGTAATCGACTTTGATAAAGCTGTTGAACTTATTAAGAATGCTATCAAGAAGACATATGGCAAGAAGGGCGACGAAATCGTTAAGATGAACTGCGACGCAGTTGACGGTGCTATCGAAGCTCTCGTTAAGATTGATGTTCCTGCAGCTTGGAAAGATGCTGTTGACAAGGACGTTAAGGAAAACAACGTTCCTGACTTCATCAAGAACATCGTTCAGCCCGTAAATGCACAGGCTGGTAACAAGCTCCCCGTAAGTACTTTTGCAGGTATCGAAGACGGTACTTTTGAAACAGGTACTTCAAGATACGAAAAACGTGGTGTTGCTGTAAACGTTCCTGCTTGGGATATAACAAAATGTATCCAGTGTAACCAGTGTTCACTTGTTTGTCCTCATGCTGCTATCCGTCCTGTTCTTTTGAACGCTGACGAAGCTGCAAATAAACCCGCAAGCTTTGAAACAAAGCCTGCTACAGGATTCGCAGGTATGGAATACAGAATTCAGGTTTCGCCTCTTGACTGTCTTGGCTGTGGTGTTTGTGCTCAGGTTTGTCCTGCAAAGGAAAAGGCACTTACAATGAAGCCAATCGCAGAGGTTGAATGTGAAGCTCCTAACTGGGAATTCGCTATGACTGTTTCTTCAAAACAGGATGAAATTGATATTACAAAGAACACAAAGAACTCACAGTTTGCCGTGCCTATGCTTGAATTCTCAGGCGCTTGTGCGGGGTGTGGCGAAACACCTTATATCAAGCTTATCACTCAGCTCTTTGGTGACAGAATGATGGTTGCAAATGCTACAGGTTGTACTTCAATCTGGGGCGGAAGTGCTCCTTCGATGCCTTACTGCAAAAACGCTGAGGGCAAGGGCCCTGCATGGGCTAACTCATTGTTTGAGGATAATGCTGAGTTTGGTCTTGGTATGGTTATCGCAAACAACAAGATAAGACAGACTCTCGTTTCGAGAATGAACTCAGTAATGGACAAGGTTTCTCCTGAACTTGCTGCAGCATTCAAGGCTTGGATTGAAGGCAAGGACAATGCAGACGCTTCAAAGGCTGCTGCAAAGGATATTATTGCTCTTATCGGCAGTGCTGATATGTCTGATCCCGCAATCAAAGAAATCGCAGACCGCACAGATTTCCTTATCAAGAGATCACAGTGGGTATTCGGCGGCGACGGTTGGGCTTACGATATCGGTTACGGTGGTCTTGACCACGTTATCGCATCCGGCGAAGATATCAACATCTTTGTTGTTGATACTGAGGTTTACTCAAATACAGGCGGTCAGGCTTCAAAGGCTACACCAACTGCTGCTGTTGCTAAGTTTGCGGCATCAGGCATGAAGACAAAGAAGAAAGACCTTGGTATGATTGCTACAACATATGGTTATGTTTACGTAGCACAGATCGCACTTGGCGCTGATATGAACCAGGCTCTTAAGGCAATCAAAGAGGCTGAGGCTTATCCGGGCCCATCACTTATAATTGCTTATGCTCCTTGTATCAACCACGGTATTAAGGTTGGTATGGCTAACACAATAGCTGAGGAGAAGAAGGCTGTTCAGACAGGCTACTGGCATCTGTGGAGATTCAATCCTGAGCTTAAGGCTGAAGGAAAGAATCCATTTATCCTTGATTCAAAGGAGCCAACAGGCACAATCACAGAATTCCTGGAAGGCGAAAATCGTTACCTTATGCTTAAGAAAGCATATCCTGAAGTTGCAGTACAGCTCTTTGATAAGGCAGAAAAAGACCTTATTGACAGATATGAAATCTATAAGAAAAAGGCAGCAGAGGAATTCTAAACCAAGTAAAATTAAACAACCTCAAGGAGAAATCCTTGGGGTTGTTTTTTCGTATAACGAAAACCACGCGTGAGCCTGCGTGGTTCAAAAGAGGTTAACCGATGAACAGATAATAAATTAGAATTTAGAAAAAAGCAGTGTGATTTGAAATATTGAAGTATAGCACAAACAATTTAATGGAAAGCCTTCCCC
>JAZNMD010000001.1:0-4420 GCA_045579385.1 Clostridia bacterium | reverse complement strand
TGTTATCAAACGCTGCCATTGTAACCTTTCCTTTCGTGGCACCGTCCAAAGCATCGATAATTCTCTCTAATCGTTCCTTTTTTAACTCTAAGAGTTTTCGTTGCTCGGCGAGTGCTTTTTGCTTGTCATAATCGGGAGATGTCAATATCTCTAAAATGCTCTTAAGCGGGAAGTCAAGTTCGCGATAAAACAATATATCTTGCATACGAAGGAGAGAATTTTCGTCATAAAACCTATAGCCGTTTTGCTCGTCAACAAAGGCGGGTTTTAAGAGTCCTATTTCATCATAATAGTGCAGTGTGCGCACACTGACACCTGTAAGTTTTGCAAACTCTTTTATCTGCATTTTCATAATAAAATCACCCCTTATTTGACAGTATAAGGTATTACGTTACGTCAAAGTCAAGTGTTTTATTTTACGACTTCATACGGCCAGTCGATTATACCTCCGAATTCTTTTACATTTGTGTATCCGAGTTTCACAAGTTCTTCAGATGCGATTTTGCTTCGTCTTCCGCTTCGGCAGTAAACGAGGATTAAAGCATCTTTATCGGGAAGTTCCTTTTCGGCTCTCTCGGCAATTTCATATTCGGGAATTAGTATAGCATCTTCAATATGTCCCTCGGCGAATTCTTCATCGGTTCTCGCATCAATAATTATATAATCCTTTTCAGTGTCCATAATAGTTTTTGCTTGTTCGGCGGTAATCTGTTCGTAGCTCGATGATTTTCCATTTTCGCCATCACAAGCGGTCATTCCGAACAATGAGAGTGATATCAAAAGCATTATAATCAATCCTTTAACTTTTTTCATAGTATCTGCTCCGTTTTTAACTATAATTCAAGTATCCGTTTTTCAATCTCGGCAATCACAGATTTGAACACTTCATCGCTTTGTCCTGTAGGATCGGGCAAGTTCCAATTATCGTCAAATGCTCTGCCGATATAGGGGCAACCTACGTCACAACCCATTGAAATTACAATATCGGGTGTAGGAATTTTATCAATAGTTTTGCTATACTGTGTTTGCTCCATATCGATACCGTAGAGCTGTTTTATCAATCTTACGGCGTCCCCGTTTATCTGCGGTTTGGTCTGGGTCCCTGCTGAATAAAAGTCAAACTCACTGCAACGCAGGTGTTTACCTAGTGCCTCGGCAATTTGACTGCGACAGGAATTATGAACGCAAAGAAAGGCTATTTTCTTCATCTAAATGGGCACCTCTCTTTAATACACTGGTTATTCTGTGCTGAGTGGATACATTTAATTTTTCCGATTTCCATTTCTATACCAAAATGCTCTTTTACAAATCCTACCGCCTTGTTTATAGCAAGATAAGAATCACGTTTACAACAACGAGGTCCGCCGACCTCACCGATAGCGCTAAGGGCAGATGATGTCATTTTGTTAGATAATCCCCACGCTTCGTTGGCAAGAGGTGTTGAGCCGGTTATGATAGAAACAAACATACCGGTGCTGATACCTGCACCGCAAGCACCCCAAAAACCGCAAACACCGCCTGGGACTTGTTTGCCACGGGACTGCATTTCAACCAAGGCTTTCGGTAAATCAATATTACCGCCTGCATTTTTATAGGCAGTAAGCAAGGCGGAGCCGACCATAACGTGATGCTCGGGTCCGTGCATATGGCAAAAGTCGAGAGCCATTAGTTTTTGGATAATTTCTATCGGGTTCTTTGAGGTTTCAGTAAGGCAAAGCCCGATAATGCTATCCATTCCTCTTGTGTGGCAATCGTTACATATGTAATGACCTTTTTCACAAGCGGTTTTGCTATTTTCTTTTTTGTGGCAGAGAGCACATTCCATTTGCTTTTCATTTTCGATATACTTTAACGGTGCTCCGCAAATTAAACATTCGTCTTTCATAAATTTTCCTCAAAAACATTTGAATTTAATATCAGTTAGATATATTCTTATTTATCAAATTGATTATACCACACAAATATTAAAATTGCTACATATCTGTTTGCTAATTGGAAAGAATAACTAATACAATATTAACGGAGGTAAGTTTATGTTTAAACATGAAAAGATGCTTTTTCATCCTGTAGCGGTAGAGAAACCGAACCCACAGTATGCGGCGCTTTTACAAGAACAACTCGGCGGCGGTAACGGCGAGCTTAAGGCGGCTATGCAGTATATGTCGCAAAGTTTTAGAATTAAGGATACTGAAATTAAAGATTTATTTCTTGACATTGCCGCTGAAGAACTTGGTCATATGGAGATGGTTGCGCAGACCATCAACCTATTAAACGGACACGATGTTGATGCCGAAAAGGTGCCATCAGGCGAGATTCAGTCCCACGTTCTTTTAGGTCTTAACCCCGGTCTTATTAACGCATCAGGCTACTCTTGGACGGGTGACTATGTAACTGTTACGGGAGACCTATGTGCAGACCTACTCAGCAATATCGCATCTGAACAGCGTGCAAAGGTGGTTTACGAATATCTTTACCGTCAGATTGATGACAAAAAGGTGCGTGAGACTATTGATTTCCTCTTAAACCGCGAGGAAGCGCATAATCAAATGTTCCGCGATGCCTTTAACAAGGTGCAGAACTCCGGCTCTAACCGAGATTTCGGCACAACAAAGGCTGCTAAAATGTATTTTTCTATGTCAGACCCAGGTCCTAACGCATTAGCCACTAACGATACAAAGCCTGTTTCTTTTGATAAGTAGTAAAAACCCTCTGCCGTGTGGCAGAGAGTACATAGTTGACTTTTCTTATGTTTATGATATAATAAACATAAGAATATAGGTCACCGGAGGCGGAGTGCCGTAGCATTCAAAAGAGCCGGATTAGGTGTCCGAGTGAGCTCGGGTTATTGTGTATGCAATAGCCGGAGTTTTTTATTTTTAGGAGGTTTTTATGAAAAAGACTAATGTTACACTTGTTCCCTTAACCGAGGATGACAGAGAGCAGTTTATTTTGGATAATCAATGGTCGTTCAAGTACGGTGCGTTGCAAGAGTTTGGAGAACGAGACAATCACATTGATGATGATGGTGAAATTATTTCCCGAAAGACTATTGAACGCTGTATCGATAACCCACAAAACGAAACATACCGCATTGTTTTAGACGGTAGAAATGTAGGCGGTGTTATTCTTAAAATAAACAGAGAAACTAATGTAAACGAATTGGAAATTCTTTTTGTTTCTCCAGAAGAGCATACAAAAGGTATTGGATACGGTGCGTGGCTTGCCGTAGAGGAATTACATCCCGAAACCAAGGTTTGGGAGACCTGCACTCCATATTTTGAAAAGCGTAATATTCACTTTTACGTGAATAAATGCGGTTTTAAGATTGATGAATTTTGGTGTGAATACTTTAAGGCCACTAACGATTTGCCCCACGATGAAGAACACGACGAGGGCGAAGGACCTGATGTGATGTTCCATTTTGTAAAGGTAATGAAATAGAAGAAACACCGCTGAGGAGTTTCGATTCCTCAGCGGTCATTTTTATAACCATATTTATTTACAGTCTTTACAAGAGTATTCAGGGACGGTGCGCTCGTTTATGACCGATTCATAGAGCCGCCATCCGCCTGCAAGGTTATAGCAGTCGTACCCGTTGCCTATAAGAATACGGCAAGCAAGGTAGGAACGAAGTCCCGAATGGCAATGAACGTATACGGGTTTGTCTTTCGGAATTTCGACAAGTCGCTCACGCAGTTCATCAAGCGGGATATTGACAAATCCGTCTATTTTGCCCTGCATCACCTCAAACGGTGTACGGGTGTCGAGCAAGAAAACACTACCGTCACGTGCAAGATTTTCAACATCGTGCCAGAAGAACTGTTTTAGTTTTCCGCTGACAATATTTTCGGCAACAAAGCCCAGCATATTGACGGGGTCTTTGGCACTACCGAAAGGCGGCGCATAGCAAAGTTCAAGGGTGGTAAGGTCGGTGATTTTCGCACCGAAACGGATAGCGGTGGCAAGCACGTCCATACGCTTGTCCACGCCGTCAAAGCCGACAATCTGCGCGCCGATGATCTTCAGCGTTTTCTTATCCCACAGCGCTTTGATGGACATCTGTGCCGCACCGGGATAATAGGTGGCGGGGGATGCTGAATAGGTGTAGGTCTTATCGTAATCAATACCTGCCGCAGTAGCCGACTTTTCGTTAAGACCCGTGGTAGCAACAGTCATATCAAAGAGTTTTAAAACTGCCGAGCCTTGCGTGCCTGTATAAACGCTCTCGTATCCCGCAATATTATCCGCCGCAATTCTGCCTTGCTTGTTTGCAGGCCCTGCAAGAGGAATAAAGGCGGGTTTTTTTGTTATAAAATCCTCCACCTCAACTGCATCACCGACAGCATAAATATTCGGTATATTGGTCTGCATTTTGTTGTTTACAACAATGCTTCCGCGCGGGTTAAGTTCTATTCCGCAG